>JALVDO010000528.1 GCA_027008975.1 Saprospiraceae bacterium
TCTGTATATTTGCATCATCCAAATTTTACTGCAAATGCTTGCATGAAGTAAAAAATAATCCTTCGCTGCCGCAATTTACAAAGTGTACGAATGAAGTAAAAGGACATTATTTGACCCAAATTTGCCGAAACGGGACACTCTCTTCACACAACAAATAAAGACAACTACTTGATTATCAAATTGATTTAGCAACAGAAAAGCGCGCTTGGTCTTTGCTGTTTTGGAATAATTATTTTTTTTGATTTTGTGTACTCGTAGCCAGTACTGAAATCAAAAAAAAATGGATTACTGAATTGATAGATAATAAAAAATGGGGGAATCAAAATGCATCAGAGTGCTAAAGACTTTGACCAAAAGTCAGTTGAATACTTTTGAAGCGTATCTCAACGCATTGTATAGTCGCAAAAAGAAAATCATTGCACTTTTCAGTTATCTAAAACGGGCGGCACCGAGATATGTATCCGAAAGGATCCGTAGAGGTTTTGTGATTCAAAACGGACTTAACGGCGAAAAAGTAACCGGAGATAATTTGGACGGATACCTGACCGGTTTGTTGAAAATACTCGAGGAATTCCTCCTTTGGCAAAAGATGAAAAAGACCCCGGACGATTTCCATCGTCATTTGGCGTTGTTGGATATCTACAAGGAGCGGGAACTGCCGGACCTATACGAGAGCAGGTTGTCGGATATGGAAAAAAAACTCGAAAAAAGCAACGTCAATATGTGGACCTATTTGCAGAAAATGCAGTTGGCAAAATTGAGGTATTACAATAATCCCAACTGTAGGGAATACCAGCGCGGCGAGTACTTTAAAAGTCTAATGGAAAATCTGGATGGATTTTTTATTTCTGCCAAACTCAAATACGCCTGCGAGCAGGTTTACCGCAAAAAGACCGCAGGATTGGAATATCGACCCGAGTTGCTAAAAGCCTCGCGGGCACTCGCCTCCTCACCACCACACGATGGCGATCCTCTTATGCAAATCTATCGACTGATTATAGCACTAGAAGCCAATCCCGACAAGGTAGAAGATTATTATCAGCTAAAGGAGTTGATTTTTGAGCATTATCACAGAGATGAACCTTCCGAAAAACACTTTTATTTTAGTTTTTTGATGAATTACATCTCCGGACAGATAAAGCGAGCCAATACCGGAATGAGGGGAGAATTAAAAGATTTACTTGATTTCGGGATTAATAGTGGGATTATTCTAGACAACGAGTACATCCAACCTGTCGTTTTCACGAATTATATACACGTCGCCTGTCAATTATTGGGAAGCAAAGCGGCAGTAGAAATCAAATTGACACTCCAACAACACCTCAACCCTGAAGATAAAGAGGAAGCAATGAAAATTGCCGAGGGAGAAATCAATTTCACAAAAGGGGATTATCAGGCGATTATCGACAACTTGGAAAGAGCCGTGATTACCCCCGGCATTCTGAACCTACAGAGGAGGCTGCTGGTGCTCAAAGCCCATTACGAATTGGGCGATGCCGAAAACTATATAGAGGCAACCCGAAAATATATCAGGAGAGCCGCCGATCTTAGCGGTGAAAATCTGGAAAGCTTGCAAAACACCCTCAAGTATATGCACAGACTACTCGACCCCAATATCAAAAAGGAAGTACTCCGAAGGGAAATCGAGCAGGAATCTTTCCTGTTTAATCGCTCTTGGCTGTTGTCCAAAATTTGACTGTGTTCGGCTTGGCAATCTCCCACCCTCCCGTTGTTCATAAGGCAGGTTTCTTCGGTAGCTTACCAGTCCGAACACGTACCCTAGCGATATTTTACAAATTCAAAATATCGACGATCCAATCTAGCAAAGTCATGATTTTCTCATTTTAAATGTTAAAAAAAATGGTTAAAACATGACGCGCGTCAGATTGTCGGATGAGTGTCCATTCTGCCGTTTTGAGCATAGGATTCCCACCCCGGTCGGAAGCAATTTCCGACAGGCAAAGTCCTTACCCAAAGTGGGTTCATTTCAATTAATCCGACAAGACTCTTCGAAGAGGTATTATTTGAATAGATAGGTTGCTTTCATCCAAATAATACAAGGCAAAGATGGGGAGAAAAGTTCCGGGAGGAAGGCTAATTTTCATTTCCGGTTTTTTCTGAAAATTTCTGGAAATTTCCGGGCTAAGGCATAGGCAAATAATAAATTTAGAATCCGTTAAACGAATCGGATAACTAAGCGGTTCAATTCAAGCGACTTATCCGATTCGTTTAACTTGAAGATTGTAAATTTATTTTTGACGAATTACTAAAACACCACCCGGCGGGCATCCTTCATCATCCACTGCAAAGATTCCCAATAGGTCTTAAACAAATGCGGATGGTCGTGTTTGGTAAATGCCAAAACGGGATTATTCGCCCGACGCTGACCATAGAGATAGTGGCTGACGTTCATCTTGGCGCCGTCTTGTTCGGGGTCGATAACTAAAAAGTAACCGGTGGGAATATGGCGATAGGTATAGACCTCAAATGCTCCGGCATAATGCGCCTTTTCAAATTCGCGGTGTACTTCGCCAAGTCTTTGAAGTACCTCTTTTATTTTTTC
>JALVDO010000529.1 GCA_027008975.1 Saprospiraceae bacterium
GGATATCAATACACAATTTGTTCTAACTGTAGCATGGGAATAGATGGATCGTCTCCATTTCAGCGAATAAATCAAAATCCACCACTTCAGGGGCAATGGGAGTCTGAGTCGGAAAACTTAGCAGTAGTTGCAACTACAGGAAATTCTATTCCCGATTTTGTTGCACGTAGTATTTTTGGTTTTATGTATGTTGATGCAGGTTCATTATGGGGGCACCGCCATAATATACTGGCTACTTATAATAATAATTGGGGAGATGTCCAAACGGAGGGATTTATTGGAGTGGGTGTCACTGCATCAACGGGAAACAATTTTCAAGCCTGTGCTTTTGGGTGTAACTCTTACTATGCCAAAATACTGACAGTAGATTATTACGATCCTGCCTCAGGAGCAACAGGGTATTCTTTTTCAGTACTTCCAGTGGAATTATTGTCGTTCAATATTAGAGAAGAAAATGGTGACGTCCATTTATTTTGGGAAACTGCAACTGAGAAAAATAGTGATTACTTTATTGTTCAGAGGTCGGATGATGGCAGTACTTTTGAGGATATTTCATCAATCAATGCTGCCGGATACTCTCAACATCCACTCGAATATTCTTTCACAGACACTCAACCTCGGGAAGGAACCCAATACTACAGATTGGTTCTTGTAGATAGGGATGGGAGTAGTGAATTCAGCAAAATTCTATCGGTAAATATCCTGAATCCGTTAGCCATTGATATATATCCTAATCCATTTTTTAATGAAATTTTTGTGCAATCTCATACTCCTGTTCAGCAGGGGCATATTACAATTATGCAGATAAATGGATTAATTGTTAAAAATTTTGATGTCTCCACTTTGTCTAACATTCAAAAGTTGGATGTGAGTGATTTACTGCCGGGGGTTTATATTGTACATATATCTATTTCGGGAGATGAGCGAACCATTAAGGTACTAAAAATGTAGAGGCGTGCTTTACAAAAAAAGCCGTTGTCGATTTCCCGGCAACGGCTTTTTTATCGTTTACTTCATCGCTTTCTTAACCATGCCGATGATTGCCATCAGCACACCGCCTCCGACTCCACCTCCTGCGACACTACTCAATATACTACTCATATCCATAGAGCCGCTTTGAGCGACTGTTGCAGCGCCCATTCCCATCATTCCGAGAAGTTTCCCGCCGAGTCCGCCTCCCAAAATTCCTGCTACGGAATTCCAAAGGGTACCCATATTGAGATTTTTCATTAAAGAGCCTGCGATATTTCCGCCTGCAGCTCCACTTACTAACTGAATAATTAATGGTAAATAACTCATAATATAACACATTTAAAATTAGTAACTACTTAGGTGCGCACCCTTTTCGCCATAAAATATCCTTTTCCCTCCTGCCTTCATAAAAAAATCTTGCGTAGCTGTGCTATGCGGCGATTTTTTTATTTTGACAGCCAACAAAATGATTATTTTCTGTCTGAAAATAGGCACACCTAAATAGTTACAAAAGTTGGTAGCGTTGGAAATGGATGAAACCTTCCAAGCACTAAAAAAGTTTTGTCGGAAGCCAAGATAGTGAAAAGTATTTAAAAAGAAATAAAAAGTAGCTATAAATTTTATTTTTTCGTACAAATACAGTTTAAAAAAGTACGTGAACTTGGATTGTAGTATAAATGCAATGTGGTTTTATTCTGATATTCAATCGATCAAGTCAAGTCCAATATCCGTGCGATTGTATTTGCCTTGGAAGCTAATGTCCGACGCTCCTTTTTTGGCTTTTGCCAGTGCATGTTCCCTGCTTTTGCCAATACCGGTGACGGCGATTACTCTTCCGCCATTGGTTAGTAATTGTCCTCCTTCGTGCTTGGTGCCCGCGTGGAATATCAAGCAGTCGTTTGGAGTGTCCACGCCTTGTATTGGCAATCCCTTGGGGTAATACCCCGGGTATCCTTCCGACACAAGTACGATAGTTGCAGTAGCATCACTACTTATTTTGATGTCCAGTTGCCCGAGTCCTTCGCTATCCAAGGTGGCAAGGAGGGGAACTAAATCCGAAGCTATGCGTGGAAGGACTGCTTCTGTCTCCGGGTCACCCATTCGGCAGTTGTACTCGATTACCTTCGGTGTTCCTGCTACGTTGATCAGCCCCAGGAAGATAAACCCCTTATAGGTGATTTGGCGTTTTTGAATGCCCCTTATGGTCGGAACGATGATTTCCTCTTCCACCTTCTTCATCATTGCATTATCGACAAAGGGGACAGGGGAGACGGCGCCCATCCCACCTGTATTTAGCCCGGTATCACCTTCTCCAATCCGTTTGTAATCCTTGGCGACAGGGAGTATTTTATAGTCGTTGCCATCGGTTAGCACAAAGACAGAGAACTCGATTCCATCGAGGAAGTCTTCAATGACGACCCGTTGGCTAGCTGTGCCAAACTGTCCCCCGAGCATTTCCCGGAGTGCATGTTTTGCTTCAGCTTTGTCATTAATAATCAGGACTCCCTTACCGGCAGCTAATCCATCTGCCTTCAGGACGATGGGTGTATCTGACTGATTAATGCGATCATAACCCTTTTCAATATTC
>JALVDO010000530.1 GCA_027008975.1 Saprospiraceae bacterium
CAAAAAATTGAATCTTGCGGGGATATTTCTTTCGTAATTCACTTACTATGGTTCGTGTATTATCTGTTGAATTGTTATCTATAACAATAATTTCAATATTCGTGTAGGTTTGCTCTAGTGCAGATAATAGGCACTGTTCTATATAATTTTCAACATTATAACATGGGATAATTATAGAAACCAACATGAAACTATTTTTTTAGATGAAAACTTACCGCTCCTAAATAGAAGGCAAGAGGTGAGAAAATGTCTAAAAATACATTTTGAATATAATAGTTCTGGCTACAAAAAAATTGTATAATGGATTTTGGGACTCGTTTTATCAAAGCACCGATTAAGCTTCTAAAGAATTCAAAAATAGGGAACAATACATTTCGGGATAAAGGAAAGAGAGCCTCTCTTGTCTGCCCTCTTTTAAAATTAGATTTAAGATGCCATCGAATTTGTAATTTATCTTTCAAAACAGCGTGTAGAATGCTAAGTTTAGGATTGAAACCAATTTTTTTACCTTGTTTCAATAAGCGTTGCTGTAACTCATCTTCTTCTCCATACGCAATACCTCTCCCTTTCATTCCAAATTCGGAATTGAATCCACCTATTTCGTTTGCAACATCTTTTTTTATCACAAAATTTCCACCAGACAAGAAACCATCATTGCCTGAAATGTAGCCGGTAGTATTTATAATAGGTTGTTTCAATCCAAAATCATGTGGGAGCCACTTCGGTTTTCCATATGGATACCAAGGATAATATGGCCCACCGAAACAGTCAAAGTCATAATTAACAATCGTTTTTTCCAGTTCTTCAAAATAATTTCCATCCAAAATCGCATCATCATCAATATAGATAATCCACTCGCCCCTTGCTTCTTCAATAGCACGATTCCTTGCATGACTCAGCCCAATTTTTTCTTCAAAGATATACCGAAAGTTTGGGTTTTGCTTTACATAAGGTTGCACCGTTTTTTTTGTGTTATCGGTAGAGTTATTGTCGATTATTAATACTTCAAAAATAAAATTAGCACTCTTTTGTTCCAATATCGACTGCAAACACTTATTGATAATAAACGCCCGGTTGTGGGTACAAATCGCAAATGAAACAATCGGAGTTATTTGATCTTCCATGAAACGTTTTTAACAAAAACTTTATTAATACTCAAATTGAGATTTGGTGAAATCGTCACACCTACATTATTCTCAATAAAAAAAGACGCTACATCCTCTATGCGTTCAAAATCTCCATTGATATCCCCAAGGAACAAATCTATATAATATTGCCCACTAATGATTGGTAACTCTTCAAAATAAATATCAAAAACGCCGCATTTATTAAAAAAGGAAGAAAAACTTTCGCCATAATGCCTATTGTTGACCCCTATCAGGGCTACATTATATTTATCCTTGATGTTGATTCCGATGACAGGTAACTTTAGTGGATGGTCGGCAGAAAAAGATATTTGCACCCGCATACCCGTCCTTGCACTAAAACGAGAACTTTCTTCACCCTTGCTATTTAACAATTTAACCGACTGAATAGCTCTGTTTTTGAATCTACTGCTATCATTATTGGTTACTATCTCCTTTTGATTAATGTAGCGCTCAATAGCCTCTTCAACTTGCCCAAAATATTTTGTTTTTCCCTTGTGTAACACCACCGCCTTGCTACACAACTGCTGCACCGAACCCAAATTATGGCTAACAAACAAAACTGTTCGTCCACTACGGGATACTTCATTCATTTTGCCAAGGCACTTTTTCTGAAATTCAATATCGCCCACCGCCAGTATTTCATCTACCAATAATATCTCAGCACTCAAATGCGCCGCCACCGCAAATCCCAACCGCACCTGCATCCCAGAAGAATACTTTTTGACCGGTGTATCCAAAAAGTCACCTATCCCTGCAAAATCGACAATGGCATCAAATTGCTCCTTTATTTCCGTTCGTTTCATGCCCAGAATGGCACCACTTAGAAAAATATTCTCCCGCCCCGTCAATTCCGGATGAAAGCCCGTTCCAACTTCCAAAAGAGATGCAACCCGTCCCCTTATCTTTACCCGTCCTTCACTAGGGTCAGTAATCCGGCTAAGTATCTTAAGCAGCGTACTTTTTCCCGCACCATTTCGCCCGATAATCCCAATGACTTCTCCCTGTTTTATTTCCAATGACAAATCTTTCAACGCCCAAAATTCTTCAATAGCGTTCTCACTGTTGCCGGACTTCCTTAGTCCTGAAAATACTTTTCTAGGCAATTGCGCAAGCACATCCCGCAATGCCAAATACCGTTCCTGCTGTCCTCCTGCAAGCCGGTAATGCTTCCCCAAACCCTCTATTTTTATAACCGTTTCTCCCATTTTCCCTTTCCCCTTTTAAATTTTAAATTTTAAATTTTAAATTTGACCTTTTACCTTTTAAATTTAGCCTTTAAACTTTAGCCTTTAGCCTTTAAACTTTAGCCTTTAGCCTTTAAACGTGGCTTTCGCTGATTTGAAAACGAGAAAACAAAAATAGAAAAAAAGCTTTTCTTTGCAGAAAAAAGGCAATGAAAG
>JALVDO010000531.1 GCA_027008975.1 Saprospiraceae bacterium
TTCTGAGATAGTATGAGTATTTTATCCGGTAGTGCTTCCGGCGCTACCGGTTTTTTACTATTTTCACTAAAGTCAACTCACCTTTATCCCCGACCTCCAGTGCCACAAAATACATTCCGGCAGGCAAATCACCAATATCAAAACGAGTGCCCGAAACCGTTGATTGTTGCCTAATCAGCATTCCATTGGCATTAAAGATGCGGATAGCGTATATATTTTCTACCCCCTTCACCTCAAACGTCCCCGAGGTCGGATTGGGTACGATCTGAATATTCCTTTCCGGCAGAGAGACGTCTTGATCAGCGGAAGAAATCAAACAATTGGTATTCATGTTTTCGATAACCGCCCTGTATTTGGGAGCAGGAGTGACCGATAAATCCTGATCCATCGTCTCCAAAATACCCCAGCTACCGTATTGAGCAGACCGCTGCCCCACGAAAGCAAAATTCATCAATAGCAAAGGCTCATCACCCTCTTGCAAAGTACGCAATTTATCGAACCATTCATTATACAGATTGTACATTGCAGTATCTCTCTGGATGTCGAGCAACGCCTGCTCATAGGTAGGTGGCTCGCCAAAGGGAAAGGGCGTAATATGCTGCCCACCCTCGTAAAAAGCCATCGGTTTGTGGATGACATCCGCCAGCTCTGTTTTTATATCCGAAATATACCCAAATCCCTCCGGCATGGCGGCGCGTACCCTACTGGCAACATCGGCGACCGTAGCATCGCTTCCGAGGGCATCCAGTTCGGGTTCCAAATCTTCCGAAATGAAAAAGTAATACGTTGGAGCAATGGCATCAAAAGTAGAGGTATCTATATTAAAAGCCACCCGCTGCGCCACATCTAACCATCCGGTAAATACGCCTACGACTCTCGTTGTCCGGTCGAGTTGCCCTTCAAATTCTTCCGTCCAGTAGTTGAGCATATTTTGGATAAAGGTGGCGGTGCCTTCTGGCCAGGGCGTACCGGTCAGTTCGCAGCCGTAGTAATTCGCCCACTCCGTTTGCGGGAAAATCCAGTTCCATATTTCATTGCTGTATTCGACGTAAATATGGCGGTCGGGTTCGAGATTATCCCTAAATAACTGCGCCATATTCCGAATATAATCCTCACTTGCCGAGTGTGGTACACAGACCCAGCCGTCCTTATCGTAATCGTTCATCAACTTTATCATCATTTCATAGGGTATGCCTTTGTTGTATGCCCAGGTGTAGTGATCCATTTGGCTGCGCTCCGACCAGGGGGTTAGCGTGTCGTCTCCAAAGCCATCATCAGGCTCCAGCCCCCAGGCATTGGTCTGCCCCCAATCCATAAAGCGAAGCGTATTGAAAACATCCACTTTATCGAGCCACAACTGGTAGAATGGCTGTTCGAGGTAAGTCTCCTCCGTGCCGGGCATCAACACTCTGATATTGTGGATGGGGTTATCCAATTCACTTCTCGCAATAGTCAACTCAAAGACTCCTCCAATAGGATTGGGGTAATCGAAAAGAATGCGATGGTCTCCCGCGTCGTGCAAGTTTTCATAACTACCGAAAAAGCGCAATTCTCCATCACCTTCCCAAAGGATGGTATAGGTGCCGGCAGGCCAACCATCCGTAATCGCCCAAATGGTCACTACTTCCTGAAGGTAAGGAGAGCCTTCCACTTCCTGCGGGGCATAGGTCGGATAGCCATCGGGGCGATACGACAGTTTATCAGCCATCCCCGAATCAAAGGGATCGTTGGGGTCTCCAATTGATTTCGTGTACCACGTTCGGCACGTCTTCATCAGGTCGACAAAGGGGATTTCCGTCCCCCAATCAGCCAAGCCGCTCAGGTTGGTACCAATGGATAATTTGCAGGAGTCGGGCAGTTGTGCAGCCAGGGTGCTCCCCCATGACAACAATACAAAAAGCAGCATTTTTTTCAAAGACATATTCTGAACGATTTTATTAAAGGGGCGAAGATACAAATTTTGTAAAAGAATCATTCTACCGTTTTATCAGACTCAAATATCCGCTTGCATTTTCGGTTACAGAACCGGTAGTATGTTTTACAATGGTTTCTTTTTGGGCGTGCCCCCTCATACTTCGGGGTCAGGCTATCCGCTCCTATGCGCTCCTACGTCGCACATACCGCTACTATCCTTCACGCGTAAATATTCACAAAACGAGGTAAAACCGAGTTTGTGAATATTTATCCTGACAAATCGTTAGATTTCGTCAGGGTACCTTACCACAAAACGAGGTAAAGCCGAGTTTGTGGATATTTATCCTGACAAATCGTTAGATTTCGTCAGGGTATCTTGCCACAAACGAGGTAAAACCGAGTTTGTGAATATTTATCCTGACAAATCGTTAGATTTCGTCAGGGTACCTTACCACAAAACGAGATAACGTAAAATTGTCACCCTGTGGAAAACAGGGTGACAATAACGTTTTCGGGAGGCAAGCCTTCCGAATTTAAGATTTCAATCTGCTCGCTGCGACCTGCGGTCGCAATGCGGATATTGGCGTAGGCTTTCAGCGAGCAGACTGGTTTTTAATTCTTAATTGTGTT
>JALVDO010000532.1 GCA_027008975.1 Saprospiraceae bacterium
AAGGTTGTTGTGGAAGTTGCCTACACTTTTGTATTTGAAGTCTATCACGACGTTTCCCTGCTTGTCGATGAATCCCCATTTCCCGCCGATTTTGACCTTTGCCATTCCTTCGCTGAAGTCGCCAACTTCCCTGAATCGGCAGGGGATGATACTTTGCCCGCTTCTATTGACAAAACCCCAAAGTCCGTTTTTCCTAACGGATAGCCTTCCTTCTGAAAAATATCCTACTTCGTCGTAAACTGCGGTTACCCGCAATTCTCCGAGTGTGTCAATCATGCCATATTTGGGTGCATTGACGTAGAGGCGGACGATTCTGTTTTGTGTGTTTTCGAGGAATTCAATACCGTCGTACAGGCAGGGAATGACTTTTTTCCCCCGCTTGTTAATCATCCCCCATTTGCTACCACAACTGACGATGGCAGCGTCGTTGACAAAGTCTTCCACCAGATCGTATTGCGGTCGTACAATGGTGTTGCCAAGGGTGTCGATAAAACCCCATTCGCAGTCCTCACAGGTTAGAGAAGCATTTTGGATAAACAACTGGTCGTACTGGGTATAATCAGTCATCGTATAAGGGGCGCGGATGTTTTTGATGTAATCCAATAGGCTGCCAAGTCGATGGTTTGCCTTTAGGCTGCCGGATAATCGTCCGGAGGGGCTGACTCTTGCCGTTCCGTTTTTGAAAGGGCCAATATAAGTGTAATCCTGAAGCACCACCTTCCCGATTCTGTTGAGTAAACCGTGTTGTCCATTTGTGAAAATGCAGTGCGCCAGCGGATGTCCATTGCTAAAGTCTTCCAGGCTAACATCGAGGAAATCCATACCGGTTATCAGCAAGCCTTCATCGTTGTTGACCAGCCCGTAAGCCTTATTGAAGCGGAAGCTCGTTCGCTCAAATTCGTAGCGCGAGGTGGTTCGCATCCCGACGAGCGTAAACCCGCTTTTTTCCTGCACGCTAATCGTATTGAAAGTAGGTTTGATTTGGATATTACCATCGGCAATCCGTCGGAGTCCCCATTTGTCGGCTTCCGGTTCGTAAAACCACTCGAATTTTTCCAGTTGAAAATAGTAGCGATCCTCATCATAAGGTGCTTTTTTCTTTCCTTTGATAACGATTTCAAAATGATTGGCAAATTCATCCTGCTCGGATAGATTACCCTCTTTGTCGATGTGGTAAAGGCTGAGCAAATCTTTGCCCGTAGGAGTCTGGCTATAGGCTTTTACCTTGTGGGCATCAAAGGTGATTTTATAGTACCGGGGTGCGATGAGTTCTACGCCTTTTGTATTGGCGATGCCCAATAATTTACCATTTTTGACCAAACAGATGTTTCCTTTGACGGGAGAGATGTAGTCATAGCTAAAGGGAATAATGGCTTTGCCATCGCTCGAAACAACGCCCCATTTTTCAGTGAGTTTTACCCTGAATTTGTTATTGGTGAAGGACTGTATATCTTCGTAGCGGGTCGGCAGGAGTAGTTTTCCTTTGTAATCGACTAGTCCTAATTGCTTTTTTGAGCGCACGATAAGCAACTTATCCGAAAAGGCAAATAAATCATCGTATTCTCCGTGGATGATTATTTTTTTTGCCGAGGTGGAGTAGAGGTGGTATTTATTGTTTTTCACTAATTTGATAAAGTTGCCAGATAATTGCCGCCAGGAGCTATACGCCGGCTGGATAAGTGCCTTTCCTGTTTGGTCAACAGCTCCCCACATTTTATTTTTTCGGAAGAACAATAATTCGTTGCTGACGATGCGTATTTCTTGAGCAATGTTCGGAATAATGGTATTGCCCGAAAGGGAAATAATGCCAAGGCTATTGCCTTTTCTCGTCAGGAAGTAACCGGACTCTTCCGGATATATTTCATCGTAAATAGCGGGTGCTATTTCCTTTCCCGTATTCTTAATGAGTCCCCATTTCCCATTTTTATTGAATGATAGAAATCCACCCTCCCATACTTCTACGCTATTGTAGCCTTTATTCAATATAATATCTCCGGCGAGATTAATGACCATCCATTCGCCCCCTTCTGAGACGGCTATCAAATCAGGAGAAAGCACCTTGAGGTCGTAGTACCTGGGAGGGACGATTTCACGCCCATTTCCGTCCAATAACCCTACGCCTTTATTGCGCTGCATGATGGCGTAACCAAAGTTTTTGAATTCACCAATGGCCTGATATCTAGGCTCGACTACTATTTCACCATCCATATCAATCAGTCCCCACTTCTTGTCTATCTTGACGGGAAACAGGGATTGCCCTTGAGCAATGGAGAAGAGGAGGATATTGAAGAGTATAAGCAGAAGTTTCTGCATGGGCTGCCTGAGTTAGTTTTGTTCTTTAATTTTTAACGAAAAGCGTTCAATAAATAGTATAACAAAGTAATGGTTAGGAGGTGCGAAGATAAGTTAATATTGTGATTTTTGCAATACCATAAAATAAATGGTTGGGGATTAAATTTTCCGCACCCCGAGCTGACGTTGGTCTTTCCGCACTCCGAGCTGACGCACAGACGTGTCTGTACCAGACAGGAAGATCGGGGTGCG
>JALVDO010000533.1 GCA_027008975.1 Saprospiraceae bacterium
AGGCCCTCCCAAATCCCAGTTGACAAAAAACATCTCCTCCGTTGTGCCATACATACTGTACCAGTCGAAAATGCCATCGTGGGCGATAAAGGTTTTGAATCTGCCATTGTGATTGCCCATCAGATAATACGCAGAATAGCCTCCGAAGCTGGCACCGATGGCACCAATACGCGATTTATCAACATAAGGTTCTTTCATGAAGTCGTCGATGGCAGAGAGATAATCATCCATGCACTGCCCACCGTAGTCTTTACTAATTTCCTCATTCCACGCCACGCCGAAGCCGGGCATCCCCCTGCGATTAGGCGCTAATACGATATAACCATTAGCCGCCATCAACTGGAAGTTCCAGCGAAAGGAATAGATTTGCGAAAGTGCTCCCTGTGGTCCGCCCTGCAGGTATAGGAGAACCGGATATTTCTTTTTAGGGTTGAAGTTGGGCGGATAAATGACCCAAGAGAATAGCTCGGCACCGTCGGTTGCTTTGGTGGTTCTGGATTTTATTTTACCTCTTGTAATGGAGGCGTATATTTTGTCGTTGACGTGAGATATTTGTCGCATCTTTCCGGTACTTAGCATCACGACGTAGATTTCCTTTGCCTGATTCATATCCCGTCTTTCTACAAAAAGCCGGTCGCCGACCTGCCCCAGTATTCCCGTTATATCGAATCGTCCATGGGTGATTTGACGCACAATAGGCAATTTCTTAGCCAATCCCGGATAATCCACTACAAAAAGTTGAACTGTGCCACGTACCGCTGCTGTAAAATAAATATTCTGCCCGTCATCGCTCCAGCGAAAGCCGTTTACCGTTCCATCCCAACGCTCCGTTAGGTTTATATCTCTGTATTTGGTACGAACGATAATATCATTTTTGTCTGACTCATAACCGTTGCGTTTCATTTGTAGCCAGGCGAGTGTACCTGTAGTGGAGAAGGCGGGGGCGACATCATAGCCCGGATTATAGGCTGTTAGATTCGTCGTCTTGCCGGAGGCTATATCGTAAGAGTAAATATCCGAATTGGTGCTATTGGCGTATTCCGTGCCGGAATATTTTTTTGAGACGTAAAGCACTTCTCTTCCACTTGGACTCCAGATATAATCCTCTGCACCACCGAATGGTTTTTGCGGACAATCATAAGCCTCCCCTTCCATAATGTCAATCCCCTTGTCGAAGCCATCTTTCGTTGCTTTATATACAAAGATATGGCTATAAGCCCCATCTTCAAACCGATCCCAATGGCGGTAGTTAAGGTCGTTATAAATCATCATATTCGACTCCTTCAACTCCGGATAATAATCCTTCCCGAATACCTTTTGGACTTTGACCTCTTTCGCTTCGATTTTGTACTTACCGTCTTTGGTGATTTTGTCATTTCCCAATAAAGCACTCACTTCTTCCACGGGTATAGCTTCACCTCCATCTACCGATATTTTGTATTTGACAAAGCTACCTGAGTTTTTCGCTACGTCGTAGTGTTTTACGCCATAGACAACCCATTGTTTATCCAATGATACTCCCATGCCGGATACGCGTCCCAGTTCGAGTAATTTTTCCGGTGTCATCACCGATTGGGCATACGTTGTACCCACTACAAATAATAATAATGTTGCGATCGACAGATTAATATACTTCATAATGCTTATCCCTGATTATATTGATAATGACGCAAAAGTACGATTATTTCGCATAAAAAGAATACGGAATATATTGATGCTGCCTACACGATCACAATGCAATCACTCACCAAAGAGCTTTCCGGTAACATTTGTTCCGTGGCAACTACTACAGGCTCCGGTTGTAACCGAGGTGGACATATATTTCACTCCGGAGTCGGTAGAGACAGAAGGAAACAGACCTCCTGAAAAATCAATATTTTGGGTGGTGTAGAAATTTCCTAAAGCGTCAACTTCTATCGTTGTGCGAACCTCGCCACTTCCGTCTGGTCCGGTAAATAATTTAATGGTGGCATTTGGTAGAATGTTAGTACCTGTGGTGTCGGTATAGACTGTACCCGCAATGGTAAACCAGCCCTCGCCCTCACCACCTGATTTATGGCAGGTCATGCAATTATCTCCGGCGTAATGGCTTTTTGTTCCATTGTACATGGATATTTTGGTCTCATTGCCTTCTTTATCACAGGCTTGAAATGAGATGAGTGCGTAAATCGCCACGGCGATTAGACTTAAAATTTGTTTTTGCATTTTTTTAAAAATTAAGGTAACTACTTACCATGAGGGGGGAGGGGAACACGAATGACGCTGATGCAACGGATTTTCGCAAATTTTTGTTTTTGCTTTCGCAAAAACGTGTGTAAATTCAACTGCGTTGTTTATTAACTACCATTTGATATTATTTTACTTTGGTCGTCAGACCAGAAAAAAACTGCCTTCCGTCGCGCAGCAGGCAAGGTCCGTGTAAAACACCGTATTGGTGGTGTAAAATCGGTGTAAATCCGCACCGGTACGCGCCCGTATGGGTTCAATCCGTTCAATCCGTGTTCCCTTTATCCCACATTCCCAAATTGCAAACATAAAGTATAA
>JALVDO010000534.1 GCA_027008975.1 Saprospiraceae bacterium
TCTCACTAAGGCTAGATACTGCTCATGCTATTGCTATTTTGAAGATTCGATCATTTTCGAAGGGACCTATCTTGGGTACAAAAATCAACAAGCATCATTATAAAAAGGCAATGGCTTACGCACAAAAAAATGGTTGTGAAAATTTAGTGATTGACCTAAGGGGTAACCTCGGAGGTGATGCTACTTCCGGTAATGCGTTGGCGTCTTTCTTTATAAAAGAACCTCACCAATTCACTAGCAAAAGGCACGAAGCAAAGATATGGAAATATGCGGTACTTAAATCCAAATTCGGTGTAATCATCAATTTTCTTTTCGGTGATTTATTTGCATCAAGGCGTCCCACATTCAAAAATGGAATATCTATATCAAGAATAAGATCCAATCCAGGGCAATTTTCTTTCAAAAAATTATTTGTCCTGACGGATGGTTTTACCGCTTCGACCG
The DNA here is from genome assembly GCA_027008975.1 of Saprospiraceae bacterium. Lineage (GTDB taxonomy): Bacteria > Bacteroidota > Bacteroidia > Chitinophagales > Saprospiraceae > JALVDO01. Next base: position 445 of record JALVDO010000534.1, read on the forward strand.
CAAGCAACACCGCATCGTTATTCAAATATAATACCGATGCTATTATGGTGGGTAGTGAAACAGCAGGTGGCGAGAGTGCCCTGAATGCCTTTTTCTTTCCGGTAATCAAACTGCCCAATTCCAAAATAAAAATTCAAATACCTCAATACCATATCAATCTGAATATCGTCCAGAATAAAGGAAGAGGTGTTATTCCTGACGTACCGGTGGATTACACCATTCAGGATGTTCTTTCCGGTAGCGATTTGGAGATGAATGCAGTTATAAAGGTGATTGAGTAACGCCTCAATCACCTTTAAATCAAAATTGACTGTCCACTAGAAAGTATATCCAATGTGAAGCGCTCCAAATACTAAGAATGGCGAAATATCATACTCGAAGTCAGCTATAGTATTTTCTCCTGATATTTTGCCGGTATATCCCACTCCGCCCCAAATTTTGAAATAAAGGGGAAAATCAAATGGCTGTAAGGTATAACCACCTAGTCCCATCAGTAGGATATTTGAATACTTACCATCTCCTTCGTAAGCGTCTTTTTTGATTTTATACTCCTGAAGAGCCACCTGCCCACCTACATACCACTTTTTGTTGACCTCCGAAAAATGATATTCACCAAATAAACCGTAGCCCTGATTCAGCCGGACGTTCCATCCTGCATCCTTGTTTTTTGCATTTAGATTTACCAATACATCCGGAAAATCCATAGCATACGTCCCAGCACCCAACAAGAGGTGATTACTATTTTTCGGCTGAATCCTCAGGTGAAAGGCATAACCGTTAAAGGCAAATGTTGACGGATCCGTTTCGATCGAAAACCTTGTTTTGCCCGGTGAGCTATCCTGTGCATAGGCAGAGATACTCATTACAATCATTGGCAATACTGCCAGTAATACTTTTCTTAATTTGTTCATTTTAAATTGTTTTAAATTACTATACAACGACCTCCAATTGCGCAAAGCCGTTCATTACGATTTCAGATTTATATTGCAATTTATTTTCCTTGGCATACTGCCTGAGATATTTGGTTTTTGTCCAGGCTTTAGCACGTTTTTTTGTCGCAAGGTACCAGATATAAATGCTCCTGTTTTTGATAGAAGGAAAGTATCTTGTTAGCTTTATAAAATTGCCTCCGCCCGTAGGGGTGAGTACGATTATCTTTCCTCCTTTTTTGAGCAAGCGACGAGAATCCTTTATCATACGATCTATGTCTTCCTCCTTCAAATGGAATAATACGCTACAAATAGTGATATAATCAAAGCTGCCGTTCCCGAAGGGCAGTTTTTGGTTCGGAACGATTTTTATCAATTCGGTTTTGATGTGCCTTAGCTTTTTAGTGGCTTCATCGAGCATCTCCTGACTAGTGTCAACTCCCACACAGTCAATACCATATTCTGTTGTTAGGATTTGAATTAATTTACCGGAGCCTGTACCAATATCGAGTAGCTTTCCGGGATTCTCGATTTCGTTGATGACGGGATTGAGAAAGGCACCATACCAAGGAGTTTCTTGTACTTTAGAAAAAAATGATGAAAAATTCATATTTATTTACGTTATATTGTGTATATTTAGTTTGGTTTAAAAAAATCAACCATTCATTTCGACCAAAATTTCTGCAATTGTTTTTTTTGTCAGTTCATTTTTTAGTTGCTTTTCTGCATTGTTTAGTACATTTCTGATGGCCTTTTGGGCATTATTAGGTCTTTTTCCTTCCGCAAGAATATTAAAGGAGGTCTGAAATAGCGGCTTTCCCCTTTCCATTGCTTCCAGAATGTCAAATACTGTGATTTTAGCGGGGTCCTTCATTAATCTGATACCTCCCCGTTTTCCCTCTTTCGTCTCGATAATATTTGCTGTATTTAGGTTTTGTAATATTTTTACCAAAGTCGGTTTGGGTATGCTTAGGTACTTGGAAATATCAGCAGTTGACAAAAATTCGTATTGCTCCTGCCTGATTTTATCGGCAATAAAGATAACAACCAAAATGGATTTTGTAAAGGACAAAGAGTAACTCATACTTTATATTTAATATATTTAGAATGCAAAGTTAAATATTTAATTTTAAAAGTCAAATTTTTTTCGTGTTTTTTTTTTGAAATCGAA
>JALVDO010000535.1 GCA_027008975.1 Saprospiraceae bacterium
GGAAATTATAAATGAGTAAAATATTTTTACAAATGAGTAAAAAAGCTATCTTCCTAACAGGTATGGCCATCCTTACCCTGCTGCTCTTTGGCTTTCTCTCTAACCAAGCAACTAAGCCCGAAATCATACCCCTCAGCAAGAAATGGGAAAAGACGATACCTTTTCAGGAAATACCGAAGGGAATTAGCGGATTAGATGCAGCACATTGTGGTATTTGCCACCCTAAACATTATGAGGAATGGAAAATATCGACCCACGCCCATGCCTGGAGGGACAAACAGTTTCAGGCAGAGATAAAGAAAGAGACGAGTCCATTTATGTGCATTAATTGTCACATCCCTCTACAAAACCAACAGGCAGAAATCGTCATCGGGCTGGAAGAAGGAGACATCTATCGCCCGGTCAGGAAAAAGAATCCAAAATTTGACCGAGAGCTACAACAGGAGGGAATTACTTGCGCTGTGTGCCACATCCGCAACAATGCCATTATTAGCACATCAAAAAGCGGGAAGGCGCCTCATCAGACCCTCGTCAGACCCAATCTCCTATCTGAGGAGCTTTGCATCCATTGCCATAACGCCGTTGCGACCATCACACCACAATTGGTTTGCTCTTTCGAGACAGGAACGGAATGGAAGCGTGGGCCATACAGCGGCAAAAAAAACTGTATCAACTGTCATTTTAAAAAAACAGTACGAGAAAATGCAACCGGATTTGGGGTAAAAACCAGCCATTTGCACAGTCTGCCCGGATCGGGTATTCCAAAAGAACTCGGTTATCAACCAGATATGCTCAACGGCTTATCCATCCAACCCGAAGGAATTAAAGACCGGTATAAAAAAGGAGATTCTCTGAATGTGCGTTTGAAAGTAACCAATGAATTTGCAGGGCATAAAGTGCCAACAGGCGACCCCGAAAGATTCTTCCTATTCCACTTCCTGATTCGGAACGAAAAGGATGACACCATCGCTATAAAAACAGAGCGCATTGGCGAAAAATGGCAATGGTATCCGGTTGCCAAAAAGCTAGAGGATAACAATTTGTCGCCCGAGGAAGAACGAATATTCACCTTTTCGCCACTCCTTGATAAAAGAGGGCGTTACACCTTATCCATTCTGGTCACCAAACACAGAATGACAGCGGAAGCGGCAAATTTCAATCATTTAGATGAAAATTATCCAAAGTTTATTCCCATCTTTGAGGAGAATTTTGAATTTGAGGTACAAAACTGACCGGCAAAATGGGTAAAAATCGGCAATTAGACGAAAAAACAGCAAAGCGTTCTATTGGAATTATTTTTCTAACGGTACTAATAGACATGATTGGGATAGGAATCATTATTCCCATTCTTCCCGCCTTGTTTTTCAAGGATACCAACCTGTTTTTCCCTCCGGGCACATCCGAAGATTACATCAAACTCATCTATGGTTTCCTAATAGCAGCCTACCCATTTATGCAATTTTTTGGAGCGCCGATTTTAGGAGCTTTATCGGATAAACACGGTAGAAAACCCCTCCTGCAATTAGCATTATGGGGGACTTTCATCGGGTATATCCTATTGGCGTATGGCATCGTTTCTCAAAATCTAATACTCGTTTTTATTGGGCGCTTATTGCCTGGGTTTACGGGTGGGAATGTCGCTATTGTCTATTCAGCGATGGCAGATATAAGCAGCGCAAAGGACAAGGCTAAAAATTTCGGGCTGGTCGGAGCTGCCTTTGGGCTTGGATTTATTATCGGACCGGCATTAGGTGGTATTTTAGCAGACGATACCATCTCACCCTGGTTTCACAACTATACGCCCTTTATTGTCACCGCCTCATTAACGCTAATCAACATCGCATTAGTTTATAGGCGCTTTCCGGAGACTCTAAAAGAGCAGAAAGAAGGACGTGTCAATGCACTAACGGGTTTCATCAATATCAAAAGGGCATTTGAAATACCCAATTTGCGCTCCTTGTTTGTCGTTATTTTACTTCACGCCGTCGGCTTTTCTTTTTTCACTAATTTCTTTGCCGTGTATTTGTATGAGGTGTTTGATTTCACGCAAAAAGATGTCGGTTATTTGTTCGGATATATTGGTTTATGGCTGGTGTTTACCCAAGGATTTATTGTCAGACAGCTAAGCGGAAGCGTATCGCCAAGAAAAGTACCGCAGGTCTCTTTACTGGTATTATCGGCTGCTATATTACTCATTTTATTACCCCAAAAAGCATCCACCTATTACTGGATTATCATTTTGATTCCCGTTGCGCAAAGCATATCCAACCCGTATATTACCACTATTTTATCGGAGGCAACATCTCCCTCCCAACAGGGAGAAATGCTGGGTATCAAACAATCTCTTTTCTCCCTCGGCACAGTTGTCACACCGGTAATTGGGGGGTGGTTAATCACTTTAGACATCTCCTACCCCATTATTGTCGGCTCAATTGTTATCTTTATGGCGTGGATGATTTTCGTTTTTGTTTTTAATAAGAGTGAAAAATATAAATAAATGGATTTTTTTGCACTAATCGTCATGCTCATACCCGCAATTCTTT
>JALVDO010000536.1 GCA_027008975.1 Saprospiraceae bacterium
AGTGAAATTGGTTTTGAAAATGGAATCCTACTACTGACGAACTGCGTTGTCAGCATCCTCGATTTTAAATTTATCATTTTTCCTTTTTCATTTTAAATTTTCTAATTCTAATTCTAATTCTAATTCACAATGGAACTGGATCAATTAATATTCAAAAGAGTACTCAATTACTTCAAGCGTCGGAAGAAGGACGCTCCTGAGGTTTTGGCGCGTATGGTGCGCTTAGAGGATTTGAGTAGTCGTCTGAATCTTATTGCCCGGGCGCTAACCGGAGATCCCATTGATGTTATTGCTTCCGAGCGGGAGGGAGGCTGGAAGGATAATATATTCTTTTTGCCGGAGAAGGTTTCCATTTACGAGGCGGTGGAGGACAATGTGTCCTTGTATTTGTTTCGGGTTTTTTACCTTTCCATACAGAAAAAGTTGGGGCTGAATTGGGAGAAAGATATTCAGAAAAATGTAAAAGAATCACAACAACAGGCTATTGATACTTCGGAGCAGGTAATAGCGGCACTATTGGTAGAATACCCGCTTTTGGAGGAAATTTATCAACGACTTTTGGCTAATTTGCCAACTAAAGATGCCGAAGGTAATGAGGTGGAGCCGGATCTGACCTGGCTGTACGGGCGATGGATGAGGAACTCACCTGATTTTGTCCATCCTGATGAGTTGAAAAATATTTCCAAAAAAGCGCAGCAAATCGAAGACAATAAGATAACAACGGAACTGAAAGCCAAGCAGGCAGATGAAATAGAGGTTTTACAGGTCGATAAGAAAGCACAGGAGGATTATACTTTGACACATAATTTTGAGAAAGTTGAAACGATTGACGAATTTAATGGTGCCTGGCGCGATTTTGATGGTGATGATAATCTGAAAGAAGAGGCAGATGCACTGGAGGATTTCAACCTCAGCAAAGTCGTGCGAGTGGATGACCCCGTGCACTCTGTTTATCAGGCAGAGTTTGTTGGGAATGCCACCATTGCGGAAAGCAAAACTGTAGATGATGTCGCTTATCACGTGATGTATCCTGAATGGGACTATACATCGCAGCGTTATCGGGCGAATTACTGTAAGGTCTTTCACAAGAAATTGCTTAAAACAAAAGGAGATTATTACCTCAATACACTGGAGCATAACCGTTCGGTATTGCTAAAGCTGAAAAAAATATTTGCTCAATTTAATAACGATCGGGAGCAGGTCAGGCGGTTGAGTAATGGCGAAATAATTGACATTGATGCCGTCACGGATATGTACGCGAATATAAAAGCAGGGCATACGCCGGATGACAGGGTCTATATCTCCAAAAGGAAACGACGAAAAGAATTGTCCATCCTGCTACTTCTCGATTTGAGTCTTTCAAGCGATGGTTATGCTAAGGGAAACCGGATTATCGATGTGGAGAAGCAGGTGTCTATCCTATTTGGTGAAGTACTGGATGAGCACGCGATCGATTTTCAAATAGACGGATTTTATTCCAAAACAAGGAATAATACCACCTATATCACCCTCAAAGCATTCGATGAACCCTGGGCTAAGGCAAAACTGCGAATTGGTGCCATCCAGCCTAGTGGATATACCCGGATTGGTCCCGCTATTCGCCATGCCACAAGCTTTTTGCAGAAGAGGGCTATGCGAAAAAAATGGTTGGTACTACTCTCCGACGGCAAGCCCAATGACTACGACCGTTACGAAGGTAAGTACGGAATACAAGATATTAAGCAGGCATTACGTGAGATGAATGCTATTGGCGTCAACAACTATGCGCTTGCCATAGAGGAGCAGGCAAAGTACTACCTCCCGCAGATGTTTGGTAAGAATCACTACAATATCCTATCCAGCCCGGTAGAGATGATTGATGCTTTGGTTAAATTGTACAAAAGAATAGAAGCAAGTTGATTATGGACCTTTTAAAAAACACACAAGAGATGAATCAATTCAGATTGATGGTAGAAAAACTTCCCGCTGGGCATCCTGTAAGGGTGTATTACGAAGAGGCTGCATTGGTTGAGGATTTATTAAAAGAATTGGCAGCAGTTGACCCCGAGGAAGACTACCCGAAATACTTCAATATTTTCAATCAACTCTGTACCATTGAGAAACGATTTGCCCGTAAGGAAAACCAGTTGTTTCCCTATCTTGAAAAATACGGCTGGGAGGGTCCGAGTCGTGGGATGTGGTCGTTTCACGATAATCTTCGGGAGCAAATCCGAATCATCAATACCTATAATGAAGAAAAAAATATTCCCCAAATAAAGAAAAATATCACGTATTTAATTGACGGTATCAACCGGCTTCTCGATATTGAAAAAACGCGTTTATTCCCAAAGTCCATGGAGTTGCTCTCGGAGGAGGATTGGAAGGAGTTCTACATTGGGGATGAGGAGATAGGCTGGATGCTGGACGAAAAACCAAGTATCTATCCTCCCCAGGAAGATTATGTGCACCCCGGTGAGGATTATAAAGAGCGGGATTTACCTTTCTCATTGGAGCATACTTTTCACTATGACGAGGGATATATGACTCTGGAGC
>JALVDO010000537.1 GCA_027008975.1 Saprospiraceae bacterium
CGAACCACCCAAGATGGCGCAATTCACCGTAATCAATGGCAAAAAGATACCCAAAGCGGCGTAAAGTGCCGGAGAATACTTCTCAACGACCATTTCTACCAATTGTACCATAGAGGCAATTACAGCAATGAAGAGGATGAATCGTAGGAATGTTAAGTCCATGTGAAACAATCCATTTTCACCGAGCAAATATTCGTTGATCAGCCAATTGATGGGCATCGTAATACCCAGAACAAATATAACGGCAGCTCCAAGCCCCAGGGCTGTCTTTACTGATTTGGAAACCGCCAAAAAAGAACACATCCCAAGGAAATACCCCAACACGAGGTTTTCGATGAATGCCGTCTTGATAAAAACATTTATAAACTCGCCCATAATAAATGGATTTTTTACTTTACTTTAAGAAATATCTACTAATTTGGTGTTACGACTACGCTGTATCCAAATCAAAATAGCTATGATAAACATGGCCGCAACCGGAAGCACCATTAAGTTATTATTGGTATACCAACTGAACCAGGAACCCTCAGCCGCAGTATTAATCAAATAATCTGCTTTAGGCCCTATCAGCTTTAATTCAATTGGGCTGCCCGCAAAGATGGTGCCCTTACCAAATATCTCCCGGAAGAAACCGACAATAACCAATATGATTCCATAACCAAGCCCGTTGCCCAAGCCGTCGAGGAAGGAGCGCCAAGGCGGGTTTGCCATTGCGTAAGCCTCCAATCGTCCCATTACAATACAGTTGGTAATAATCAGTCCGATATAGACAGACAACTGTTTGTAAATTGGATAATTCAAATATTTTAGCGTCAATTCCACCATAGATACCAAAAAGGCAATAATCACCAATTGTACAATCATTCGTACCTGATTGGGAATATAGTTCCGTACCATAGAGGTGAATAAATTGGAAAATGCCGTCACCAAAATAACCGAAATCGCCATTACAATGGACGGATAGACCAATGATGTAACCGCGAGCGCGGAACAAACACCAAGTACCTGTACTGTAATCGGGTTATTATCACTTAGCGGGTCTGTTAGTAATTTCTTTTCTTTCTTGCCAAAAAAAGGCTCTTTTTGGACTTTATTTTTTGCACTTGTATCTGTCATGCCTATTATTTTTTAAGTGATTTCAAATAAGGCTCATAAAACTCCATACCTTCGTATAACATCTTAGATACACCTCTCGAAGTAATCGTTGCACCGGAGATGGCATCCACTTCATGTACTTTATCCACTGCCCCTCCTTTACGGACGGCCACTGAGACAAAATCACCGTTATCATCCAAAATATGACGCCCCTTGAACTGCTTGGCAAAATCGGGATTATCCTTGATCTCTGCCCCCAAACCGGGAGTCTCTCCCTTATGGTCAAAGGTCGCACCCGCTACGGTATTCAAGTCTTCCTCCAAAGCAATACTCCCCCATATATCATCCCAAAGTCCTTTGCCCCTTACAGCCAGGATATAGAATTTCTTTCCTTCGTTTTCATAAACGAACAAGGGCATCTTTCGCTTTGAGACATCCTTTTTAGCCTCTTTCTCCAAATTAATGGATTCGGGATCTACCCCTTCAACGATATTACCTTTGCTATCCACAGCGTACTTTTTCATATTGTCAAATATGGAGAGTACCTCATCGTCGCTTAGCTCATCGACCGTTTTGCCTCCGGGCAAATGATCCTGAATAGCCAGCAGGATAGCTCTTTTATTAAATATTTCTTCGTTTTTCTTAGCAGTCTCTTCCGTAAATTGACGAAAACCGGTCAACACCAATGCAACAATCAACGTGAGGACAAAGACAAAGAAAAAAGTGTAATTAGTACTATTCTTATCCATGATTATTTAAAATTTTCAGGCGGCAGCCACCCGTTTTTTACGTCGCTTCATATTACCCTCAACTACAAAGTAATCAATCAAAGGCGCGAAGACATTCAACAACAATATTGCCAACATCCATCCTTCGGGGTATGCCGGATTGACTACCCGAATCATGATGGCAATGGCTCCAATTAGAAATCCATAAATCCATTTTCCTTTGTGTGTTGAGGCCGCCGTCACCGGATCGGTCGCCATGAAGAAAAGTGCAAACAACATTCCTCCCATATAGAGGTGATAGTACCACGGTACTGCCATGAACTTCAATACGCCAGCTGTTTCCGGAGTAATTTCAGTAGGTGCCAGCCCATTAAATATTAAGCCCATAAACGCAGCACCCATAAATACGGAAACAACAATTCGCCAACTGGCAACTCTAGTCACCAACAACAACAGTCCGCCGAGAATAATGAGCGGCTTAGAGGTCTCCCCTATCGAACCTGGAATGCTACCCCACCACATCTCTGAAGGTGAATAGACCTTTGTAACGGCTTCCCATCCACCTTTGGCAGCAAGACCAAGCGGTGTTGCACCTGAGAACCCATCTACCACAGCTTTACCTCCTTCTCCGAAAGTCGTCCAGCCCAACGCCCCAAATATGCTATCGAAAAGATGATGACCAAAACCATATGACGCGCCAATATAAC
>JALVDO010000538.1 GCA_027008975.1 Saprospiraceae bacterium
TAAAAACGCAATTACTTACGGGTACCCGTTTTTAGACAGAAAATAGTTACTTAAAAACAAAGATTATGGTTATCGACAAAAACAAAATTCAGGAAATCAATAAAAAGGCACTCAGTGCACACCGCAGACATTTTGCCGCAACGGCTGATTTTCTCACAGAAAAAGGAATCGACGTTGAGAAAATCATCACGACTATCCAGGAATACAATATCGCCATTCCCAGCTGGGCATTGGGCGCCGGCGGTACCCGCTTTGGACGGTTTGGATACGGAGGTGAACCCGGCAATTTGACTCAGAAAATCGAAGATATCGGAATGATTCATGCGCTGACAAATTCTGCCGGTGCGATTTCACTCCACATCCCCTGGGATATTCCCGAAGATGCAGAGGCTACCAAGAAGCACGCCGCTTCCCTCGGAATCGTATTCGATGCGATGAATTCGAATACCTTCCAAGACCAGAAAGGGCAGGCATATAGCTATAAATACGGCTCCCTCTGTCACGTTGATAAAGCGGTGCGCGACCAGGCCGTTGCACACAACAAAGCTGTTATTGACCACGGTATTGCGCTTGGCTCAAAATCGTTGACCGTCTGGCTGGCAGATGGCTCTAATTTTCCCGGACAATTGAATTTCAGGCGGGCATTGAATAACACTTTAGAAAGCCTCAAAGAAATATATGCCCATCTACCCGAAGATTGGAAGGTTTTTATCGAATACAAACCCTACGAGCCCAACTTTTACTCAATGGTCATTCAGGACTGGGGTACCTCTTCCCTGCTGGCAAGGGAACTGGGACCAAAAGCTTTTACTCTTGTCGATTTAGGACACCATCTGCCCAATACCAATATCGAGCAGATTGTCGCCACCCTAATGTCGCGTGGCTTACTGGGAGGGTTTCACTTTAATGACAGCAAATACGGAGATGATGACCTAACGGTAGGAGCCATCAAGCCCTATCAATTATTCCTGATATTCAACGAATTGGTCGATGGCATGGAAAACAACGATGCCAATAATCCAATTCCCGCTTGGATGATTGATGCCAGCCACAACGTCAAAGACCCCTTGGAGGATTTGATGCAATCCATCGAAGCCATTGAGACGGCCTATGCAAAAGCATTGCTAATAGACCGAAAGGCATTGGAACAAGCACAATTGGATAATGATATCACCGTGGCACAAAACATCCTGAAAGATGCCTTCAATACCGATGTTCGCCCGCTATTAACGGAGGCGAGAAGAAGAGGGGGCGCAGCAATAGACCCTATTACAGCCTATCGGGCAATGGAGATTAGAAAAGAATTGATTGCAGAGCGCGGAGTTAATACTACCGCAACCGGTTTATGATAAAAGGATCCAGTTCTTTTAAGGACAAAAAATGGGTACATTTAGAGGGATAAAAAATAAAAGCTTTTAAAATTGACAATATTGTAAAAAAAGGCTACTTTAGACTAAAAATTACAAAAATGAGTATTAAAGAGGCAAAAATTGAAATTATTGGACTTTTGGATGAAATGTCGGAAGTTTCCGTAATCAATGTATTGGAATACCTTAGGGAGATGAAGAATTTAATGACTTTGGATGAAGAGACTGCAACTAATTTGAATAAAATCATGCAGGAGGATAATCAGGTACTCAGGCAATTGGCAAAATGATGGAAATTGACGTAGTACTGAGGGTTCATAAAATTCTAATAAAAAAATATGGTGGAGTTGATGGAAATAAACGAACAGGTTATACAATGATGAGATTGGTTTTGATGAAAGATAACAAAAATATTCAGGCAAATCAAAAAGAAAAATATGAGTTTGTCATCCAAATAGCATCTGGCAAGATGAATTTTAAGGAGATACTGGATTGGATTAATAAGAAAGTTAAAATCTTGGAACAGTAGAGCGTCAGCTGTAAGCAGTAGTACAGCATTGTGATACCGTCGTATTCACACCTCACATCAATTTATGCAAAAATACACCCTAATATTTGACATTGGAAAAACGAATAAAAAATGCCTTTTATTCGATGAAGAGTTTGTCGTGCAGGACAGAGTGGAAACCCGTTTGCCTGAAACAGTCGATGAAGATGGCTTCCCCTGTGAAGATATCAAGCAACTGAAAACGTGGATTATAGAAACTTACACCCGATTTCATGAAAAATACTGGGCAAAAATCGGCTTCCTCAACTTTTCGACCTACGGAGCGTCACTCGTTCACCTGGATAAAAAAAATAAAATTGTATTACCACTTTACAATTATCTAAAGCCGGTACAGGATGGATATTTTGATGCTTTTTACAAACGTTACGGAGGGCGGGATGCCTTCGCTGTCCAAACGGCTTCTCCTGCGATGGACTTCCTCAATTCAGGATTACAATTACTTTGGATAAAACGAGAGCGACCAACGCATTTCCGGCGCATCAAAAATAGCTTGCACTTTCCGAATTATTGCAGCTTTTTATTTCATGGGGAATTGCGAAGCGAATACACGAGCATTGGCTGCCATACTGCGCTGTGGGATTATGAGAAAATGGATTACCATCAGTGGGTGTCCGACGAAGGCATACTGCCCTTACTGCCGGTAAAAACCAAGGGAACGGCTACTTTTCCGGCTGCGCTTCGAAATGATAATATACAGGTTGGTGTAGGACTTCACGATAGTTCGGCAGCATTGTTGCCCTACCTTTTTGGTGTAAATGAGCGGTTTATTTTAATCTCGACGGGAACGTGGAGTATTACCCTGAATCCTTTTAGCTTAGCCCCGTTAACGGCAGAAGAATTAGAGCAGGACAGTCTCTTGTTTTTGCGTGTAAACGGACAAAAAGTAAAAGCTGCCCGCCTGTTTTTGGGCAATGAATTCAAAGTGCAAATGGAGGCGTTAAATAAACATTTCTCGAAAGAAAAGGATGCCTTCAAAAGGATTTGGTTTCGAGAAGACGATATGAAGCGTTACGTCACCCCACAGCAGCGGTTATTTGGCTTCCAATCCCTTGGAGAAACGCATGAAAGTCAATACCATCAGTTTGCTTCCTTTGAGATGGCATATTATCAGTTGTGTTATGAATTGGTACTTCAACAGGTAGATGCCTTCCATCTGGCAAAGGGAGATACCACAGGGATAAAAACCGTTTTTATCGACGGCGGCTTCAGTAATAATGACGTATTCTGTAATATGCTCGCAAGAGCACTGCCGGAGGTAACACTCAAAAAGACAAAATTAGCTGCCGGTTCTGCACTCGGTGCTGCGGTTGTTATGCGACCGAAATTGTTTACAGCAGAGCGATTTAGTAAAGTGATGGGTGTAAGTAAGGTGACGGGATGAAGTGAGGCACCCCGTCACCTTTTGATTAAAATCGAATAATACTTTTTGTGGAAAAGTAATTTAAAACATCTGTTCTTTCCATTTCCCCAAGAAAATCCCCCGGAGGAAAAATTGCATATTCCACCACCATAAAATAATGCCGTCCAAAATTGTATTTAAGTTCAATTTTAGTCTGATCGCCTATGTGCCTTAGTTTGCCTAATTTATCGGTAATGGGAATGACCGGATAAAAACATGGATCGTAAAAGACATCATAAGCGCTCGTCCTAAATAACATATCATGCGAAAGGGTTAGCCGTGAGTTTTTTGCCAGCAGAACACTCACTTCTGCGTGCAATTGCGTCAAATTGGCCGGATTGAAAACAATTGCCTGACCAAAGGCAGCTTTCGGAAAGAAGGGGTCAAAAGTACCAACTCCACCCGGCTTCATATCCCGATCACCCGTCGCATAACTAAATGACAAGCCAATATAAGGTCGATAAGCTGTCTTCTTGAATTCATATCCAAGGTCAGCAGCTATTAACCAAGCGTAAATATCCTTTTTCTGAAATTTAGCCCATTGGCCGGTTGCCTCAATATTCCAACGAAAATTGTCCTTCCCTTTTTTGAATAATCGGAATCCGGGACTGACTCTTTGCTGACTTGCCGTGTCAAAAAAGATGGTATATGACTTATCAAAATCAGCAAAAATATAGGGTTCAAAGGTGACGCCATTATCGTGCTTTTTACTGGCTATTATTCCGGCAAACACCTCGTCTTTATCCCGAAAATCATCAAATGCGCCCGGCATAGAAACGACTTCATTAAGTGCTAAGATATTTACCTTCCATTTTCTGACATCAAAAAAAGCCTGCATACCCTCGAAACTACGACGAACATTCTGCCCTTCCCGCGTTGCAATAAACCGGGCAGTGCCAAAGGTCTCCTCCATCTTTCCAATCCTAAAGCCAAAATTTGATTTTTTTAAATTGGTATTACCGGACTGTGCAAAGGGCTTAACCTCTAAAAACAGTTGGTTGACTTCAAATGTATTTTGGTCGATAATAGCTCGGGGTTCCGGGGTTCGTCCAGTACTTATTCCACTATTCACCTGACTGAAAAGCCGAAAATTACGGCCAAAGTGAAAATCTGCATGAAACATATACCGCTGAAGCAAATGCCCATCCTGATCCTCCGTTCCTTCCCATTCCGGGTTTTGATAATTTTGGTACTGGTGTCGCACTTCTCCTCCCATCGATAAATAAGATACCTCATCCTTTGATAAGGGGACAAACTTAATGGGATCGAAAAAATCTTTCCTCAAGGAATCATTCCTCAAAAAAGAAAAGTCATCATCATATCTGATTTTGTGATATTTTCGATTGGGCACAGTTGACTGACCCGATAACGATAATGACCAAATGTGGAGTAAAATAATAAATGGTATAACTCTAAATATCATAATTGTAATGTTTTTAAAAAATAGATTTGGCTAAATTGATGAGCATGACAATCCCTATCGTTCCCAAAAGCACATCTAATGCCAGCCGAAACGACACCGGCTTGAGGTGCTTGAGAATCCTTTTACTGATAAAGACTGCCGGAATACCGCTAAGTGCCATTAAGATGGCTATTTGCCAATGCTCCGTCGTCAATATTCCCGTCGATAAGTAGCCTGGTAGGCGTACTAATTGCAATGCTGCCTGCACCAATGCGGTAGTGGCAACAAAACGTTCGAGTACCAGACCATAGCCTCGCATGGCAATTGCCATAGGAGGACCAGCGGTACCACTAAGCCCGCTTATCAATCCTGTTGGAACTCCCCACCACACCAGTCCGCGCTCCTTGAGTTCCAACCGAACCGAAAAGACATAACGACTTATTAACACATAAGCAATCATCGCAATAATCAATCCCTTTAAGACAGCAGGATGCACGTACCCGGTTAGGAAGGCGGCTCCTGCTGCCATGGGGATTGCTGTACTTATCATTAAGATTGCAGGGCGAAATTTTATATATTTATAATAGTATTTCACCCTTACAAGGTTATTGACAAACATCGCCGGTACAATCATTACGACTGATTCTGCCGGGCTGAATTTCATCATCAATATCGGTAATAAAATCAATGGTCCGCCAATCCCTAAAGTAGCTGCGATTGTAAAAGAAAGTAAGGTAACGAGGCAAATCAAAAGCAGCCAATCAGTACTTATAGTTGTTAATAACATCGAATGGTTTTTTAATCAAGATATTCGCCAATACTACATGCCAAAATGGCAACAATTGGACCTTCAACACCGCGCGCCCTCAGTTGCAAAGCAGCATCCAAAGTACACCCGGAAGACGGACCTGCCATGATGCCAAATCCATGTGCCAAATCCTTTGCGCGCTCCCAAGCACGATCTGAAGGCACCAAAACAATATCCTCAATAATGGACTTGTCAAGTAATGGCTGGGCAATCGGTGGCGCTAAACCGGGAATCTTATGTGGGCCCCACTTCCCCTGACTTGCAACCGGTGACTCCTCCGGCTCGCAGCCATAAACCTTAGCTGTCGGAGATAATCGTTTTAATGCTCTGGCTATTCCGGTCACTGAGATGCCCGTACCGATGCCAACTGTTACAGCTGCCACCTCCGGCAATTGCTCAAAAATCTCCACCCCGACATTTCCATACAAATCGACGAGCCGGTGCTCCCCCGCCTGTCCAAATACATAAACGGAATCATCCTCCTGATAGGCTGCCATCATTTTTTTTGCTTCATCGGGCTTCACAATGTGTACTTCAGCCCCAAGCCACCGAAGCATTCGAACAATCGGGGCTGGTGCTACCGGAGGTAAGACTGCAATAGGGTGTAACCCCAATCGCACCGTAATCCAAGCCATTGCTACAGCCGCCGATCCCGCACTCCTCATAGCTACTTTATCGCCCTTTTTAATCTCACCTATATTCAGAAGATGCTCAAAAAAGGGAGGAATAGCTCTAAATTTCATAGCAGCCACCGGATTCTCGTATTCTACCTTAACGTAGAGCATTTTATCTATTTCCGGTAAGTGAATGAGCGGTGTTGCCGTACTCGTTTTTGTTGGTATTGATATTGAATCTTGCATCTGTTTGTTTTTTATAATCTAAAAAATCGAGGCACTTTTGACCCGTTTGTTTTACTGGTTACCTTTTGCTCTAATTGCTTTATCACCTCAAAATCGACCATTTCCACCTCAGGCGAAACCGCTAGATTTTGATTGCACAAGCGGAGAACTTTCTGACGTATCGCTTCACTTTCCGATGGATCTTTTGCTGCGCAAAGAATTCTTACGTCATCTCCCTTTATCTCATCCTTATGGGAGGTGACAACTGCTCTCCGGATACCCGGTACTCCATCAACTAAATTGAGTAGCAAATTAGGGAAAACCGTCTGCCCATAAACCTTTAATTGGTGATCAATCCTGCCAATAATAGGTCCCATCAACCACTTGCCATTCTCATTTTTAAGCCAAGCGGCAATATCTCCTGTTCCATATCGAACGGGAAGTAAGCCTCTAGGAAAAGTCAAGCCCGTAACAACTACCTCTCCCGGCTGCCCTTCGGAAACCGGTTTTCCTGTATCGGGATTAATCAACTCGACATAATGAAAATCATCGTGTATGCGCAACCCTTGATGGTCACTTTCTTCATAGGCGACGGGGCCTAGTTCTGATGTTCCATATTGGTTGAGCCAGTGGGTTAACCCCCACTTTTCAATCACTTTCTGTGCAATTGGAGTTTTCTGTAAATCCGTTGTAAAAGTTGCTGCGACAGCAAGAAAAGCCTTCTTGGGAAGCAATGAAACGTCCGGCCATTTTTCGCCTGCCTCATCAGCCATCCGAGCTAGTACATAGGGGTTTCCTATAACAAATTCCGGTTTGTTGTATTTAATAGCATCCAACACTCTGTCGATCCGGGCAGGGCTACATCGAATAGCCGTCGCCCCCTCTGCCTTTATCGCTTGCCAGGCTAGTACTCCAAGTGTAAACATATCGTTCAGACTCAATAATTGCAGCACTTTAGTGCCCGGCCTGACGCCTAACTCCCGCAGTAAACGCCGGACTCTCAAAACACGCCCTTCCTCTTGACGAAAATGGACAGGCATATCTACCGGCCGGCCCGTTGTTCCTGAAGAACTCACCAAATCTCCCGCATCATTAAAATCAACAACATTTTCAAAGTCATCCCGCAAATGACTTTTACGAACGATAGGCAAAGACTCAAAACCCCCGGCGTGAATAGTATTTAACACATCGTCAAGAGAATCAAACCCCCAATGTTTTCTGTAAAAAGGACGCTCCCATGCCCTAGCCACAGCAATCATTAATTTCTGAAGTAAGGGGAGATTCCCGTAGTCGGTTTGCTTCACCCTATTTGAAGGATTTGCTTCCACTAAAGGTGGTAAAGAAAATTTTTTCATAAATCTGATTTTATATATTTGAAAAAGTAATAAATCGATACAGGGTATTAACATCCCATTTGCCATAAGATAACTTTATCACATTCACTATTTTCGTGTAGCAACTGATTTAAAACAGGCAAACAAGACACCCAAAATAACCCAAAGGTTATAGTTGTCAATCTCGTATAATAACTGGAAGTTTCATGAATCTTTTCGCAAATTACAGGTACGTTTACTCTTCGAATGTCTTGGCAAAGACCAATAAAAAAAAGTGTTAAAATCAATGTGAAAAGATGTCTTTCTAGGGACATTTACCACCCAGGATTATAGCATAACCCGTTCAATTTTCTGTACAAAAAGATTAAGGATTGATTTTTTTTTCTAACTTGTGCTTTTAACATTCCCATTTATGAAAGTAGCGCTTTTTATCCCGTGTTATATTGACCAATTCTACCCGCAGGTTGGTATCGCTTCGCTTTCCTTATTACAAAAATTGGGCGTGGAGGTTGCCTTTCCGGACGGAGCTCGATGCTGTGGACAACCCATGGCAAATGCGGGATTGGAACACGAAGTTAGCCATCTATACCGTCAATTTGTCGATACGTATTCGGGCTTTGACTACATTGTCATGCCATCGGGGAGTTGCACCTTACACGTGCGGGAGCATTACGACATTTTGGAGCAGACCAAAGCGGTACAGGAGATAAGGAAACGCACCTACGACTTAGCCGATTTCCTGTTGGAGCATTTTCACGAACAACTTCCGAAGACATCTTTCCCTCATAAAATAGCCTTGCACACAGGTTGCCATAGTTTGAGAGGGCTGCGCTTTGGACAGAGCTCTGAATTGCATGGAGGTGCAAAATCAAATTTAGAACAACTGCTACACCATGTAAAAGATTATAGCCTTTCGCCCGTTAGTCGTCCGGATGAATGCTGTGGATTCGGGGGTACCTTTGCCATTACGGAAGAAGCGGTCTCCGTCAAAATGGGGAGGGATAAAATACGGGATATAACGAAAGAGAAACCCGATTATATTGTCAGCAATGATATGTCCTGCCTGATGCATCTGGAAGGGATACTTCGAAGACAAAAAAGCCCCATAAGAGTAAAACACATCGTCGAAATACTAAACGGCTAAGTAGTTCGCGAACCACTTAATTCCCAAGATCGGTACTTTGCCGTATCCTCAAATATTCTAATCATGATTAGGCGATCCTGCGTTGTGAAGTCGATACCCCGTCTTTCCATCATCAACGTCATCATTTCAAATGCTTTATCCGTCCGGTAAGTCTGGAAGCCCGCATGAGTACGCCAAGTGAAGGAGGGGATAAAATTTCGGGGAAAGCCCTCGCCTATAATATTTGCAGCGACGCCAACCACAGTTCCTGTATTGAAAACGGTATTAATGGCGCACTTGGAATGATCCCCTAGGAAAAGGCCACAAAATTGCGTCCCCGTTTTTACAAACTTCTCCGAAGGATAGTCCCACAGCTTCACTTCTGAATAATTATTTTTCAAATTGGAGTTGTTGCTATCAGCCCCGATATTACACCAGCGCCCAAGGACGGAGTCTCCAAGGAATCCATCGTGTCCTTTATTGGAATAATCACCAATGATGCTATTTTTTATTTCTCCTCCGGCTTTCGAATACTTGCCAATTGTAGTTGCACCGTATATTTTAGCACCCATTTTCACGACAGCGTGGTCGAAAAGGGCGACACTTCCCCTTATCATAGTCCCTTCCATCACTAAGACATCTTTGCCAATATAAATAGGGCCGTTCTCCGCATTCAAAAAAGTACCACGTACAATCGCCCCCTTTTCAATGAAAATATTTTTT
>JALVDO010000539.1 GCA_027008975.1 Saprospiraceae bacterium
CATTTTATATTTTTTTTGAACCATGTAAGACATTTAAGGGCATTTAAGGTTTTATCTAAGTTACCTTCTATGTACTTCTATGCCTTCTATGGCGGCACTCCGTTTTTTTACACCTCTGGAAATTAAAACCGGATTAGCCAGAATTTTAGTAAAACCCTTAACGTCTTCCCCCGACCAGCGGTTGTTCATTTCGCCATATTGCCCAAAATCGGATTGTAAAAGGTCGTAGGGAGACTCTACCCCCTTCAAAACGAGGCGATAGGGGTGCAACTCAACAAAAACCGTACCGCTGACTCGCTCCTGAGTATCTTCCAAAAAGGATTCAATATTGCGCATGACCGGTTCGAAATACTGCCCCTCGTGGATAAACATACCGTACCACTCCGCTATTTGCTGTTTCCAGTGCTGCTGCCATTTGCTCAGCACGTGTTTTTCGAGGAGATGATGCGCTTTGATGATAATGGTAGCCGCTGCGGCCTCAAATCCAACCCTCCCCTTGATGCCGATAATCGTATCCCCGACGTGAATATCCCTTCCGATAGCATATTGCGAGGCTATTTTTTCCAACAGATTAATAGCATCCACCGGCGGTAATTTATCCCCGTTAATGCCGGTTATTTCGCCTTTTTCAAATATAATATTGATGGACGAAGGATTGGTCTTTGATAGTTGGGAAGGATATGCCTCTTCGGGCAAAGTCAGATGGGAAGTCAGCGTTTCTGCTCCTCCGATGCTCGTGCCCCACAAGCCTTTATTGATGGAGTACTTTGCCTTTTGCCAATCCATATTCATTCCGTGTTTGGCTAAGTAGGCAACCTCCTGCTCTCTGGTCAATTGCAAGTCGCGAATGGGTGTGATAATCTTCAATTCAGGAGCGATTAGTTGAAAGACCAAATCGAAACGCACCTGATCATTGCCGGCACCAGTGCTGCCATGAGCAATCGCGTCGGCGCCGATATTTAGAGCATATTCTGCCAATGCTATTGCTTGAAAAATACGCTCCGCACTTACAGACAGCGGATACGTATTGTTTTTGAGTACATTACCGTAAATGAGGTAGCGAAGGATATTCTGATAATAATCCTGAGTTCTTTCCAGTGTTTCATGGCTTTTCACACCCAGTTTTTTCGCTCTTTCAGCAATGGCAGTCAACTCTTCAGGCGAGAATCCACCTGTATTGACAACGGCAGAATATACCTCCATTCCCTTGTCTTTCGTCAAATATTTGGCACAAAAAGAGGTGTCCAACCCACCGCTAAAGGCCAATACAACCTTCTTATTTTTTATTGTTTTTTTCATTTTTTAAAAGTGTAATTAGTTTAGGAAAATTACCCCAATTCTTCTTGATTCGCTGTCTTCTATTTTTGATAAAGGTTTTAAAAATTGACCAACGGGTACTCTTATTGCTGTTGGTTGGCAAGGCATTAAAATCACAAAGCATCCCGGTACATAAGCACATTTTGCGATTTGTTCGCAGGAGTATATCGTAATTAATGCAACTTTGACAACCTTTCCAAAATTGCTCATCCTGAGTAAGCTCCGCAAATGGCACGGGCTTGTAACCGAGATCGGAATTGATCTTCATAACCGCCATGCTAGTCGTTATACCGAAGAGTAATGACTGCGGATATAATTTTTTTGAAAGTTCGAATACTGCGGATTTTATTCGGCGTGCCAGCCCCGATTTACGGTAATCAGGATGGACGATTAGCCCGGAATTAGCGACATATTTCTTGTTCTCCCAGCTTTCGATATAGCAAAACCCCACGACCATATCCTCGTCCAAGGCAATGATTGCTTTACCTTGTTGCATCTTTTCTATGATATAGGTCGGTTTGCGCTTAGCAATACCGGTACCCCGAATTTTCGCAGATTCCTCCATCATGGCACATACGGCTTCGGCGAAGCGAAAGTGGCTTTCATCAGCCACGATTACTTTTGGTTGCATAATTTGAAAGAGATTAAACTATGACTGTGAAAAATGATAAATGTAGAAAACAGGCGTACGCAACGCCCAAAAGGAAGATATTACGCCCGAAGGCGCGGAGCGAAATTGCGGCGGCGAACAGAGATGTCCGTCTTGCTAAAAAGATGATGATATGTATTCCTTATATCCATTGAGTCGCAAAGATAGAAAGTTTTTTACTAAAATCAAAAAACGGTGAAAATTTCAGCTGGAAAACCTTAAAAAAAGTACCAAACCATACAATTTAGGCAAAAACCCAAACGTTTTGTGTTAAAATACTCAAAATACTTGACTTCTCACTTGGTTTGCATTACCTTGCTGACGTTTTACACAGGGTTTATAGTACTATTTGTTTCATTTATTCAATACTGTGCATGAGAACACTTTTTATTAGCTTACTGATTACGTTTATATCTTCCCTCTCTCTTTTCGGCGAAAACATCTACATTCTTTACAGTTCTGACTGTATGGATAAGATGGAGTACGACCGGAAGAATGAAGGCGAGGACTTTTTTGCATTCCGAATCAATACCAATAGAGATGAACACATCATCCTCGAAGTGGACAAAAATTCGGTTCAAACAGTGAATGCGCTTCCCACGCCTTTTATCGGCTGCTACAATGGGAAATTTGACAAAAACTTGGTCAAAAAAATCAACACCAATATCAACGGTTATTTCGTCGTGACACCCGTTGGAAGGAAGTTTGAGGTTCGACCAATTTCATTTGCCTCTTATTATCGCAAAAGCGGTGAATGGATTACTTATGATTCACCCAAATACAGCTTTCGCTTTAACCTCGTTGCGGGTACAATTGGTGAAAATATCTCTCAATCTAGTGATGCCAAGGTCTTTTTTGAAGGCGTATTACCTGAAGATTGTTTGAATACCTATCTGTTCCGACAACTCCCTAATGGGAAAAGCAAGGAGTATTACGATATTAAATTCATCCCCGAAGTAGGGCTTATCAGTGAACAAATCGGGAATTCTCCGGGAGATGATAGTAGAGGACTTAGCACTCTTATCCGAGTAAACAAGACCAAGTATAAGCACTATGTTGCCAAATTGTGCGGTAGCAAAATAGAAGAAGACCCGATGTCTTATTCTGATGAGAGAAAACGAGAGGAGCCTCGTGATTTCACCACTAAAGGAGGCCAGGCAAACACTGCTTATGCTTATGAGACGGAAGAAGCCCTTCCTCCTCCTCCCACACCGGAGTACCACGTCGTAGCAAAAGGAGAGACCCTGTACGGCATCGCCAGAAAATACCACGTCTCTGTCAGCGACATCAAAAAATGGAACCACAAGCGCAACAACAACATTAAACGAGGAGAACAATTGCGCATTTCCAAAACAATAACGGGTACGCCAAAAGGCATGACAGCTAAGTCGGGTCAGGTCGTCTGGGATAAAGATAAAAAATCGCAGAAGAAGACTTCTTCCTCACCAAGAATAGTAACCAAAGGAGCAGTTCCTCCTTCCACTTATCATACAGACAACAAGGAATCGGGAACCTATCATACCGTCAGGCCCGGCGAGACGGTTGCCTTCCTTGCTATGAAATACGGCTACACGGAGGCACGCTTTCGCAAGATGAATAATTTGGGAGAACACGACTACCTGAAGGTCAACCAACGTGTCAAAGTGGATGATTGCCCGTGTAGAGGAGAAACAGATGTCTCCTCGACAACTAGAACACAATCTTCCCCAACCAATAAAAGAAGGGAAGAAAAGGTAGCTTCGGTAACGCCTGCACCTTACTATCAGCCTGAATTCACCAATAAAGGGAGAAGAACACCCACTGAAGAAGAAGCTGATTTTGAAGAGGAACCGATGAGCTATTCTTCATCAACATCCGTCCAATGGAATAATACCAGTACAAAGGGAGAGGAAGAAAAATCCGTTTCGGATTATTACTATCCAAGTCCCGTTAATAAAAATAAAATGTACTACCCTACCCCTGAAAGTCGAAAAAATCAGGAAAAGGATTTGACGCCAAAAGGAGTCACCTCGGAGGTGATAAAAGGACGGGATGGCGTCAAGCGCAAAGTGCATATCGTACAAGAAGGAGAGACACTCTATCGCATCGCCCACTATTACAATATGAAAGTGGAAGAGCTCAGAAAGCTAAACCATCTGGAACGGGGCGAGGTGTTAATGCCTTATCAGCGATTGTATGTCAAATAAGGAGCGCAACAACTCCTCGTGAATACAAAAAGTGCCTAAAGTTTTCATTAGCTTTAGGCACTTTTTCATCAAATAAAGTCTATCTTAGCGCGGGGTAAGAAGAACCGCCGCCTTAGAATGAAAGAACCATCAATTAAAATTCCATTTGCCGTCTTCAACTATCTGTTTAATGAACAGATAAAAATTAGTGCGCCTATGGTTGATAATGATGCTGTCTTCATCAACATGGAAATGGCGGAGATAAAAGCGCAATTCAGGGAGCATATTCAAAAGACCATTTTAGAACACGTAGACGGTCTTGGCGCTCTTCTACCCTACTTCAAAGCAACCGAACTGGAAGCAGCTGAGCTCGATTACCAAATTGAAGCAGCACCCAATGGTCTGTACCCCAATCTGACTTTCCCCATTAAGTATTTTCGAACCACTACGCCTGAGGATTGGGTATTGGCGATAATTCCTCACCTCGACATCAAAGCCTTTGGAAAAAATCAGGAGGAAATGGAGGCAAATTTGAAAGAAACAATAGGCTTTCATTTGAACTCATTTTTTGAATCGCAGCAGCTAGAGGAATTACTCCCCTTTGTATGGAATTCAAATGCCCATTTGGAGGTACACCCCATTGAGATTTCCCTCTCACCTTTAAATCAAAAAAACAATCAATCATTTGAGCAAACCAAATTTTTGAAAAAAATAGGGCATATCGTCCGTTTAAAATCCCAAACTGCATTTGAACAGGAGCAATTGGTTAATCAGATGCTTCAGGCGCTAAAGTCACGGGTTCAAAAAAACATATTAGTCGTCGGTCCCTCACAATCAGGGAAGACCGCTTTGATTTGGCAGGTCATATTTCAACTGAACAAGCGGAAGACCAGCCCGGTATTCATTGAGACCACTGCCGCTGCACTTATCCGCGAACTTTCGAGCGATGATCACTGGAGAGTAAATGTGAAAATACTTATTGACGAGCTGGAAAGAGAAGGATGCATATTATATATCAGAAATTGGATAGAAATGTTTGAGGTAGGAAAATCCATTAATGATAACATCAGCCTGGGTGAATACCTCTACCGATATATCGAATCGGGCAAAATTCAACTAATCAGTGAATGTACAGCGGAGCAATTCTCAAAGATAGAAATCATTAAGCCCGGATTTAGACAGTTTTTCCAGCTAATAAAAAATCCCCAACCCCAAGGAAAATTACTCCGAAAAATTGTCTATGCAAAGGTCAAATCCATTGCAAAAGAAAAGGGAATTGCCATCAGAGAGGATGCCATTGACGAAGTTATCCGGCTAAATAAAAGATTTGCGCCATATGCAGGGATGCCTGGCAAAGCTATTCAGTTTTTAGAGCGAATCATTCACAACCACTTCCTCCTGCAAAAATCATCGAAGACTAAAAAAGAATGGGTTAACAAAAAGCACATTATCAAGGCATTCAGCGAAGAGACGGGTATCCCATTATTGATTATCGACCCTACAGTCCCTTTCGACAGTGAACGGATTATTAAACAGTTTAAAAAAGAACTATTCGGACAGGATGAAGCTATCCATTCGATAGTAGATGTACTCGCCATCGTCAAGTCGGCAATGACCAATCTGAATAAGCCGATTTCCTCCTTTTTATTTGTAGGCCCCACGGGCGTCGGCAAGACCGAATTGGCAAAAATTCTATCCGGATTTATCTTCAGCGACCGCAGGCGGATGATTCGATTTGACATGAGTGAATTCAGCACCTATGACTCTATTCTGAAATTACTTGGCACAGAGCATCAGGCGGGATTGCTCGCAGCAACTATCCGAAAGAACCCATTTAGTGTATTGTTGTTTGATGAAATAGAAAAAGCCCACTCTAAATTCAATGAAATTCTACTTCAAATACTCGAAGAAGGACGCCTAACCGACGGTACGGGTGTAGAGGTTAACTTTTGTAGTGCTATCATTATTATGACTTCCAATATCGGGGCTGCCAAAGTCACCAGACCAAAGCCCGGTTTCAATAAAAATGATAATCTGCCAAATATCAAGGATGCTTTATTACGAGAAATCAGAAAGCACTTTGCCCCTGAGGTGTTTAACAGGATTGACCACTCGGTTGTTTTCTATCCTATCACGAAGGATATTGCCGCCCTGATTGTCGACCGAGAACTTCGAAAGATAAAGCATAGAGAAGGCCTCAAGTACAGAAAAACAAATATCCAGATCCATGATGATGCCGTACAATTACTCGCCCAAAAAGGATTTAATCCGGACTATGGAGCAAGAAACATTCAACGAAAAATTCGGGAAGAAATCATCATCCCTCTGAGTAAACAATTAAATCAATTCGATGAAGAAGAGCATCTAAATGTCAAAATCTACACTTGTAACAATCAAATCGAAATTGAGACAAAAGACGATGAGTTGAGTCTTGATTTATTACTCGAAGAGATAGAAATTGTTGATCTGGCAGCAGAGGCTAGTCTCTTACGCCAAGAGATTACCAAAATACTCAACAGCTATATCTACTACCAGCTAAAGGGAAAGGAAGAACAATTAATTAATAAATCCGACAAAACCCACGATGAGGCAAAAACGCTGGTTCAGATAATGGAGTTGACACAACGAACGCAAGTATTGTTTGAAAAAACCCAACAAATTGAAACCGAACTATCTTTGGCTGCGCTAAAGCTCGGAAATTATCGCCCCAAAATAGAGCAAGAACTCGAAGTTCTCAATACAAAATTATCCAACATCAAACGCCAAATAGTGGCAACGGCCTACCCGGAGAATAACCGCCACCACCTATTCTTCTATGGTGCCGCTTTAGATAGAATTGTTCCTGTCTATTCGTCCATTTTAGAAAAACTGGGATTCAAAATGTCCCTTAAAACTATCTGGCACTTCTCAAAGCAACAATCTGCCCTCGCCAAAAACAACATAGACCCTCAAAAAAATCAAGCATTGATTGAGGATACCTATTTGGTAATGCCCGGATGGGAGAAACCTGCATTAAAATCAGCAACCTTACATGGTGTCCGCCTGACAATTGAAGGAGCCTGTGCTTATTACTACCTGGCCAATGAACACAACGTACAGGAATGGCTCTTTTCGGATGGGAAAGTAGAAAAAATCGTTATTTCAAATACCAATTTGGAGCAAATTAAGATTCCGGGGAAAATCCATAAATTAGACTTTTACAAGCAAAAGATTCCAAATTATTATATTCTCGATTCGGCAAATAAAGAAGCGAGTATCCGATTGAAACAAGCATCTTCCAACACCCCTATTTCCACTTTCTGGCAAGAAAAGTGGGAGCAAGATTCCAAAAACTCAATTGCCGGTGAATTCCATTAAGAGATGGGCAAATAGTAAATTCACAACCTACTAAAGGAGTACTTTCACTAATTTGGTTATACTTTATTTTTCACTTTTTTTACTTTTTTTCACCTCGGCATTTTGGGTTAATTTCTCGGATAAAACCCACGAAAACACCCAAAAAACAGAGTAATCTCATCCCAGATGAAGCATTTACGGTCAAAAAAAAATAAGGCTTTCATACTCGACTGTAAATCAGGGAGTTTGAAAAATGGACACGGCACACAACACTTATTACCTAATACATAAATCATTATAAGCAAATGAGTTAAGCAAAATATTTACACTAACAGCAAATTTAATTTTGGAAAAAAAATCTTGGATTTTATTTTGCAGAATCCAAAAAAAAATTCTATTTTTACGTCATCAAAAGAACAAGACGGGTAACTTTTTCCCTCCAACTATCTTTTTACCTATTTCAGTTAAAATAAAGCTGCTTTACGGGCATTTGTCTTAAAGCATACCAAAATATATCAGTATCAGTAAGTTAATGCAAACAGCTTCGGTGATTTATCATCGAAGCTTTTTTGATTTTGTAACTTCTCAAGGTTGTTTTTTATTTTCTTACTGGGAGGACATTTTTTCTTTGAGATGCACTCGTTCTTCCTGTGTCATGGTATAAATTTTGTCAAAAATGAAACAAAGTTTGCTTCCTAACCCACAAACATAGACGTATCCCTTCAGAAAACCGTTATAACTGTCGTTGAAGTTATTTAAATAATCCATCAAAATTATGCGCTCAAAATTACTAATCTTAGCACTTACTCTTTTTTGTGGTTTCCATGCCTCTGCTCAAGCCCCAACCGTACAGGATTGTCTTGGAGCCATTCCCGTATGCAATCAAACATATTCAGAGACCGTCTCGTATGTGGGCGATGGTAATATCGGAAACGAAATCAATACTTCTATCAGTTGTACGGCCGGAGAACTCAACTCCGTCTGGTATGTTTTCACGGCAAACGCCGACGGGAATCTTGGTTTTGTCATCACACCTAATAACCTAAATGATGATTACGACTGGGCACTATTCGATATTACCAATGCCTCCTGTAACCAAATAGCCACAGACCCAAGCCTACAAGTCAGTTGTAACGCTGCAGGAGGCGGCACCTGCCATGGACAGACAGGCGCTACCGGAGCATCCATCTATAGCGTACAGGGGGGAGGTTGTGGTGCTAATCCGCCAAACCAATTCTCGGGGGGCACTCCCTTTAATGCACTGGTACCTATGCTCGAAGGCAATACCTACGTTTTGATGGTTTCCAACTGGACGGGTTCGACGTTTGGATATACGTTGGATTTCAGCCCTTCGAGCGGCGTTGGTATTTACGATGAGATAAAACCTGAGATTGCAAACGTATCAACTCCTACCGAGTGCAATCAGGATAGAATATCGCTCGTTTTCTCTGAATTTATCAAATGCAGTACTATTAATGACACTAATTTTGAGCTGGTTGGTCCGGGTGGGCCTTATAATATCTCCCTTTCTTCCTTTTCCTGTGATAATGGAGGTGATCACGATCGCTTCTTTAACCTAACCATCGACCCTCCCATTGCCAGCTTGGGAAGTTTCACGCTCAACTTGCTAACAAACCAACAGGATCAGGTATTGGATTTGTGTGATAATCCGGCAGACCCCTATAGTTGGAATTTTACTGTTGATACACCTATCCCGATCGAAGTGTCCATCGGTAGTGACACCTCCTTACTATGTGAGGGGAACACCCTAGTATTAGACCCCGGATCTGGGATTGATGCCACCTATTTATGGAGTGACGGAAGTACCAATCCCATTCTTCCAGTCACAACGGGCGGCTTCTACAGCGTCTACGTAGAAGGTGCCTGTGGCTTTGGTACCGATACCACAGAAGTCATCATTCAATACGAAGAGCCGGTCGTTGAGCTGGGACCAGACCGGACCCTGTGCCCTGATGAAACGACCATTCTGGATGTCTACAATGAATTATCCAGCTATATTTGGCAAAATGGATTCACAACTCCCACCTATACCGTCACGCAAACCGGCATCTATACCGTGT
>JALVDO010000540.1 GCA_027008975.1 Saprospiraceae bacterium
ATGGTATCGTATAGACCTAATGCCATTTTATAGTTTTGGGAGAAATGCTTCCGCAGCCCGGGGTAGAGTATTTGCTTGACAAGGGTTGTCTTTCCCGAACCGGATACCCCCGTCACCACCGTCATGGCATTGAGTGGCAGACGCACATCAATATTTTTCAAATTGTGCTGTGCAGCCCCTTTTATTGTCAGAAAATTTTTCAATTTCCTCCTTTCTGCCGGAAGAGGTACTTGCTTAGCCCCCGTCAAGTATTGTACCGTCAAGCTATCCTTTGCCTCCTTTTGGATGGTCTCAAAATCACCTGCAAACACGATATGTCCACCGTTAATTCCTGCCCTCGGACCGACATCGATTAGATAATCGGCATTGCGGATAATATCCTCTTCGTGCTCGACCACGATAACCGTATTACCGAGGTCGCGTAATGCTTTCAATACTTTGACTAAGCGAGCGGTATCTCTTGGGTGCAACCCAACACTTGGCTCATCCAGTATGTACATCGAACTGGTCAGGTTACTCCCGAGCGTCCGGGTGAGATTGATGCGTTGGGTTTCGCCCCCGCTAAGCGTTGAAGATAGACGATCCAAGGTGAGATAAGTTAGCCCCAACTCACTCATAAATTCGAGGCGGGTATTGATTTCGACTAATAACCGTCCGGCAATTTTTCGGTCGTAATCAGATAATTCTATATGTTGAAAAAAAGAAAGTAATTCGTCAATGGGCATGCTCGTCAGCTCTCCAATGGAGTGTCCGGCTATTTTCACATAGGCAGCTTCCGGTCGCAGGCGGCTGCCTTCACAAATGGGGCATTGCGTCCGTCCACGGTAGCGGGCGAGCATCACACGATTTTGTATTTTGTAGAGTTTCTCTTCCAACTCCTCGAAGAATGCGTTAATGCCATCAAAGTGTCTATTTCCCGTCCAAAGTAGTTTTTGGTCATCCTTCGATAATTCTCCATAGGGTGTATGAATCGGAAAATCAAAATGATGGGCTACTTTCAAAAAGTGCTTCAGCCAATTGCCGTATTTTTCTCCCTTCCAGCAAGCTATCGCCCCTTCAAAAACACTCAATGCCGGATTGGGAATGACCTTTTCTTTAGCGATGCCCATTGTCCTACCAAAGCCCTCACATCGCGGGCAGGCACCGATGGGATTATTGTAATTAAACAGTTGTGGTGTCGGCTCTGGAAATGTCATCCCATCCAACTCGAAGCGATTATTGAAGTCCTTTTGTACTCCTTTGGAGTCCTCAATAATACAGCTGCCCTCACTTTCGTAAAAGGCCGTCTGAATGGAGTCGGCAATTCGTTTTTGATTGTCCTCGTCCTGCTTTCTCAGTGCGAAACGATCAACTAACACCACTAAATCCTTCCTTGTAACATCGTTAATTGGATTTTGGAGTATCTTATCTTTTACCTCTAAAACACCTTCAATCCGGGTCAACACCCCTTGAAATCGCACTCTGGTATATCCTTTTTGCAATAGCAATTCTAATTCTTTTTCAAGTGTCCTTTCGCCGTGTTTTTGAGGTAGCTCTATCCACAGTTGAAATTTTTCACCTTCTTCAAACCCGTTGATATAATCCACTACATCTGCCACCTCATGCTTTTTGACTTCCTTGCCGGAAATGGGGGAAATAGTATGCCCAACCCGCGCATAAAGGAGTCGAAGATAATCATATATTTCGGTAAGGGTACCCACCGTCGAACGGGCATTGGAGGTACTGACCTTTTGCTCAATAGCAATAGCAGGGCAAATCCCCTTGATGTAGTCAAGCTCCGGTTTTTTCATCCGCATCAAAAATTGACGGGCATAAGAAGAGAGGCTTTCGACGTAGCGCCGTTGCCCTTCGGCAAACAGGGTATCCATCGTCAGAGATGACTTGCCCGACCCCGAGACGCCGGTCACGACGACCAACTGATTTTTGGGTATAGTAAGGTCGATGTTTTTCAAGTTATTGGAACGAGCACCTTTGATGAAAATGTTATTTTCAATATCGAGATTTGCAATATCCTCCGTGTTTGAATTTTGACTCATAATTTATTGATAATATCCATAGCATCAATGGCCAGTTTGGAAAAGGCAAACCATTTCCGACCGGCGTCCTTTAGGCTTGCCCCAAAGTGATAAACGACCTTCTCATCGATGATTAAAAACCTATCGTGCGCCGTTGTTAGTTTTTTCAATTCAATATTGGGGTATTGCGCATTGTATTTTTGTAAATCTTGCTTGATTACCTTCGTAATATTTTTTGTGTAAACAACGGTCTTCACACCTTTTTTTCGTTTTGCCAATTGCATAAAGACCGTATCATCGATGTAGTTGTCAATTAGGACAATAGATTTCTTTGCGGAGCGAATAATATCGGCAATCAAAGTATAGGCATCAAAAATTTGACCATTGAAGAATATACCTTGATTGGGGGGTAAGTTTGCATTAATTTGCAAATCTATTTGGTCAACCTTCTCCATCAAGATCACGACGTCATTTTCGATACGATTTATTCTTCGATTGACAGAGTA
>JALVDO010000541.1 GCA_027008975.1 Saprospiraceae bacterium
ATTACCGTTTCCCATTCGGTCTTATGTCTACAGTACCAATGCTGTGGAGCGGGTCAACAAAGAGATAAAACGTCGGTTAAAGAGCATGGAACAGTTTCCAAATGAAAAGAGTGCGGAGAAATATCTTTACGCCATCTTAAGTGAAATGGATGAACGTTTCAAGACCAGACGATTAAAGAATTGGGAGTTTTATTACTCCCTTTATCTGGAAGAGAAAAAGAAGAAAACGGTCCACAGGAGAATGCAGACACAATTAACTTGACACAACCTATTTCAAACATGAGTATTGAAATTTTTTATTAATTACATTTTGTTAATATCGGTAAAGCGATGGGGCAAATATTACGTCTGCCCTGGCCATCCCGATAGATGGGGATGATGAGCCAGCAGGGGGTGACGTCCCTGCCATTTGCTTTACCGGCATTTTTACAAGGGCCTGTTGCAAAATCTCCCGGCGATATGCTGAGGGAGTGCCTGGCTCCCAAAAAGTTCTAAATCCCACATTGCGGGAGTAAATTGGCAGGAAATGGGAGTCCGCCACACAAGCCCCGTTGGGCTACCAGGCGCAGCCCCGTTTTATAAAATTCCATTTTTTATCTTCATTTTGTTTCAAATTCGTTCTACGTATTGTTATCATATAAAACATATTCTGATTAATCGTAGGCTTTTTTCCGTTTTCTGATAGCCCCGGCAACGCGGTAAATCTCCCGGCCGTGCTTCTCCCGCTTCCAGCGGGATCAGAGAGCTCAGGAGGGGAAAAGGGAGTCCCTCCCCGGGGCTTTTATAATTCATCTTTTAAAATATAACCTTTTTTCGCATGTGTTTTTTATCCTTATTATCTGGGGACTTTTGTTTGCGCTGTTTTTGTAGTTTTACCTACAAGGTTTTGTGGCGAATTATTATATTGAAACCTTTGATTTAATCGGGTAAAAATTTTTCTTCCCGGACAGTGAAATAACTCCTATATTTATATAAAACAACAAGATATGGAGTTATTAGAATGATAGGCAAACCCAAATCTCAGCTTTCGTTTCTGGATAGTGTTTTTTATACTCGCCGAAAAAGAAGTCGAAGCGACAGACTTTTGGAACAGATTGATGAGTTTATAGATTGGAAGCAACTGGAAAAAGAAATCGAACCCCTGTACAAACGCTCCCGACGTGGCCGGCCAACGGTACCCATTATATATTCGTTGAAGTGTTTGTTCCTGCAATATCTTTATAATTTGAGCGACCCTCAACTGGAGGATGCCTTGATAGACCGGCTTTCGTTTCAACGATTCCTGGGAATCAGCTTTGAGGAGGAGATACCGGATTTTACCACCATCTGGCGATTTCGAGAACGATTGGCAAAATCTGGAGTGTTGGAGAAGCTTTTTGAGCAAATCATAAATATGTTGGAAGAAAAACAACTCATCTTGCGTAGGGGAACCCTCATCGATGCCAGTATAATCAAAGCCGCGCGGCGCCCCAAAAAGCGTAGGGAGGATAAACAAGATAATAGTAAAAACAAAAATAAGGAGGAGGGTTCTGCCTAACAGGACAATGATGCAACCCTTCTGAGACGGGGCAAGCACACCTATTATGGTTACAAAGCGCATGTCGGGGTGGATGCGGGTTCGGGCATTATCCGCAAGGGTAGTTTTACCACTGCCAGTGTGCATGATTCTCAGGAATTTGACAAACTGGTTTGTGGGGATGAAGCTTCTGTATTTGCGGACAAGGCCTATGCTGATAGTGCCCGAAAGCAGAGATTGCGCAGTCAGGGGGTTTACTGTGGCATATTGGACAAAGCGTATCGAAACCGCGGTTTGTCGCAGCGTCAAAAGAAACGCAACAAGCAGAAGAGTCGTGTTCGAGGAGCTGTAGAGCGGGTATTTGCTCATTTCAAGAAGCATTATGGCTTTCATCGCGTTCGGTATGTGACTCGGGCGCGCAATGAGGTACATTTTAAATTTCTGTGTATGATATACAATATAAGGCGCGGGTTGGCATTGATGCCGGCGTAGGAATAGGGCAAGTGCGCCCATTTCGACAAAAAGCCATCGTAAGGCAATGATTTGGAGAATGAAAGAGGTATTTGGAGCACCAATAATCTTCAACGAAAGGGGTGATGAGTGAGGATTAGGAGATATTTAGTTATAAATCGCGTTCATTGAGTTCGTTTTGATTAAAAATTTTAAGTAAAATTTTTAATCCGGAAATAAGCATCTTTTTTCAAAGGCTTCATATTTTGAATTCAATACGTTCCTGTATGTTATTCATTTTACTTAGGCAAAATGGGAATAAGCTAATTATATCGGTCATAAAAGTTCCCTATCGGAAATACATTTCTATGTAATTTTTAATATGGCACGAGGTAGATAATTTATTCCTTGCATTTTCTTTGATTTTAGTGTTCTACTCAGTATACTTTTTAAGAAATGATTGGTTTTCAGTCACTATTATTAACATTCATCTTTAAATCGGGAAGTAGCAATGCTTAAGTTTTTGGGTAGTTTGGGTTTTCTCATTATAGT
>JALVDO010000542.1 GCA_027008975.1 Saprospiraceae bacterium
ATATTGAGTGCTGACTTCCATAATGAGGTCTAGCCCGACCTTTTCATTACTGTTGCTATCCAGTACCAAATCCATAAGGATGAGGCTGTAATCACTTTTCGAAGCCAACTTTTTGCGTAATTGCTCCGCATTAATAGCTCCATCGAATTCATAATTTCGCCTAAAGGCAAAGCGCAACTGCTGGTGCAGTTCGGTGTCGTCATCGACAATTAATATAGAATGATTTTTATCCGACATATATTTTCTCAATCTCGGAAAGCCCCGTTTTTAATAGTTTCAATGTTTCTATGCAATCCAAACCCCAAAATAACGACTCTTGTTCACAATTTTCATCAAAAAAGGGGGATAATTTTTGTAAAAGTTGCCAAAGCTGCTCTATTTCTCCATAAAATGGGGTGCATTCAAAATAAGCTTGATAAAAAGACCATCTGTTTTGAATCAGTTTCCACTTAGCCGGCAGGGCGTTAGGTATAAATAATTCTTGTTGAATCAGTGCATAAGGCTCTCCGTGGTTTTCCAATTCATCGTGTGCAATTTGCATGATGCGAAGTACCTTGTCTAACTCGTCCGTCACACTTTGGTCGCCGTGCCCTTCAAAAAATTTTTGTAAACGATAGCGAATATTTTCTCCTTTTCCCTTGCGGAAAATGATATTTTTGTCTGCATCCATTGCTTTTCCAATAAAGCTGGCCGGGGTATTGGGCAGGTCAAACAAATTTAAATAATTATGGTCTTCTTCGGGGTGGTATCCAATCCCAATCACTTTGGTTTCGGGATGTTTATTGGCAAAGTATTTTTGCCACAAATCGGTGACAAAGTAGTATTGCTGCCCAAAAATCAGCGGCTCCGGTACCAAAAAGAGTGCTTCCTTTTCGATGGCAATCGGTGCAGTAACCGGTAGTGAAATCGTCTTTACTCCATTGATAGCTCCCGCAGCCCAATCGTTCAATAATTGAACCTGCTCCTCCCGTGTATGTAAAAAAGTGATTTGCATTATGC
This sequence comes from Saprospiraceae bacterium, assembly GCA_027008975.1. Classification (GTDB taxonomy): domain Bacteria; phylum Bacteroidota; class Bacteroidia; order Chitinophagales; family Saprospiraceae; genus JALVDO01. The sequence continues at coordinate 1,000 of JALVDO010000542.1, forward strand.
CGTGAAGTTACAAAAAATGTAAATACTTACCATGAGGGAGAGGGGAACACGGATGACCCTGACTTTATCGGTCAGGGCATACACAGATGGAATCCATACGGAGGCGTACTGGCCCGGATTTTCACGGATTTTGTTTTTGCTTACGCAAAAACGTGTGCAAATTCAACTGCATTTTTCATTAATAATCATTTAATATTATCTCACTTTGGTCGTCAGACCAAAGTTCTGTGTGAAATAGCGTGCTGGTGGAGTAAAATCAGTGTAAATCCGTTCAATCCGTGTCATCCGTGTTCCCCTTATCCCCAAATTGCAAACATAAAGTATGGGATGGTAAGTAGTTACCAAAAAATAAACCTTTTGTCAAACCGAAATTCCATACCCCTCCAATCCATTGTGATAGAAGTACAAAATCTTCAAACTCTGGCTTATAATTTGCCCTTTTTTATTCACCATCAAAGGTCGTTTTACATGGAAGCTACCCAACTTTTCGATACCATCATTAAAAATATCTTCGGCACTTCCTCTTATTACACTACTGACTTTTATTTCTCCTGCTGCTTCCAATTCCAGTATAGTATCCCGTACCTTGGCGATGGTCTGAAGTAGTTTTTCTTTTTCGAAAACGACGTCTTCTTCCGGTAGGCGTAGCAATGCAAACAAATCGAGTGACTTGTATTCTCGTTGCAACAACTCAAAGGCTGTGAACGCCAACAACTTACTCGAAAGCACGATATTATCCCGCTTAAATTGAAGGGCAATGCTATCCGCCAAAGACTTGGTGTATTGCGAATTGCGCTGATAATCGGTCGTCAAGCCATCTCCCTGCCGGAAATAGTCCTTCAACTCCAATTTATTGCCATACTTATCAAAGCTTTCTCCTTCTGCATTGACGTGGTTGCCGAATACATCCATTGGCTGCCCGATAGAGAGGTAAATTTCGTTGCTCGTTGAGAATAACTGCCATATAAATTTAATGATTCGACGAAAGCTATAAGATGCATCTTTCGTAACGAAATACTGCTCCTTTCCAATCTTTCTCAGGTGTTGTTCAATCAAGTGTTGTGCTTCTAACACAAAGTGATACCCCAAGACGATTGGCACGACAAAGACTTTATTATCCTTGCCTTTTTTTAGGGTTTCCATCTGTGCATCAATCGTCGTTCCGAGCAGCCCCATTTTTAATTTTTGCTCGATTTCTCCCGAACGGGAGCGAGTCCCTCCCGGGAAGAACAGGTTGTTTGTTCCGTGCTCGACGGATAGTTGCGATACCATCTTTAAGGTCTCCAGATAGATTCTATTCTTTTTTCGCCTATCTACGCGATATGCTCCCAGTCTATTCATGTAGTATGCTGCCGGTCCGAAGTTGTAAAGATTTAGCCCGGCACCATAAATGAATGCCGGCAATCCGACAATGGTGTCCATCGCGTAGCCAATCAGGATTGAATCCAGATTACTCGAGTGTGTGGGTGTTAAGACGACCGTTCCCTTGGTGATTAGGCTGCGTAGTTTTTC
>JALVDO010000543.1 GCA_027008975.1 Saprospiraceae bacterium
AGCGGCGTTTGAAACTGGGCTATAATCGGGCAGGTCGTATCATGGACCAGTTGGAGGCACTTGGCATTGTTGGTCCAAGTGAAGGTAGTAAGGCCAGAGAGGTCCTCGTATATGATGAACGGGAGATTGATCACCTATTAGAGGCTTTTAAAAACCGTTAAGCCTAATTATTTTGTAAATTTAGATAATTTTTGTATATTTGTGGTCGTAGAATTTTCTTTCTTTCCTTACTTTGTACTCCTTTCCTTTTTTGAAATAATATTTTCATCAATCCCTTTATAGACCGGATGTTGGCATGCTTAATACCTTTGCCCATAAGTTTTACCCAATGCGTAATATAATAAAATAAAGTTGTGAAAGAGAATTATCAGGTTATCATTGTGGGAGGAGGATCTGCCGGTGTAATGGTTGCAGCACAATTGAAAAAAAAGAATCTTCAATTAGATGTTGCGATTATTGATGGGGCAACAGAGCATTTTTTCCGACCATCTTGGCCATTTGTTAGTGCCGGCATCACCAAGTTGGAAAATAGCAGGAAAAATATGGCGGATGTGATTCCTGATGGTGTTGCATGGATTAAAAAATACGTTTCTTCTTTTGTTCCTGAAAAAAATCAGGTAGTTACTGAGGATGGAGCGAAGTATAAATACAACTTTCTCGTCGTCTGTCCCGGAATAAAAATTGATCCGGAGTTGATAGAGGGGCTGACCGACGCAATGGATAAGGGCGTTGTTTGTAGTAACTATACCAAACCGGAGCACGCGTTAGAAGTATTACAAAATTTTCAAGGGGGGACGGCCTTGTTTACGCAGCCGGCAACGCTTATCAAATGTTCCGGAGCACCACAGAAAACCATGTATCTCGCAGAGGATCTCTTTAAGAAAACAGGGGTTAGGGAGCAAACTAAAATAGTCTATGCCATTCCGGGAGACCGTGTATTTGGAGTGGAGCGAATCAGGGAAAGGCTGATGCAGGTTATTGACCGAAAGGATATTAATGTTCGGTTTTTTCACAAATTAGTAAAAGTTGATGGGGACAAAAAAATAGCCTGGTACAAGATTACCAAAAAGTGGAAGGACGGACTTTACCCCATAAAAAAAGACGAAAAGACCGTACTCGATTCTGATATTCAATACAACTATAAAGATGTGGAGGTGAGTGAGAAAGATGGACTGTTCGGCATTCATTTTGATATGATGTATCTAGCTCCGCCACAGTCGGCACCCGATTTTATTCGGGATTCTCCCTTATCCAATGAACATGGTTGGGTGGCCGTTGACCAAAACACTTTGCAACATCTAGCATACGAAAACATTTTTTCTCTTGGGGACGTTGCTTTTTTACCTACAGCCAAGACGTATTCTGCCATTACGAAGCAAGTTCCTGTTGTGGTAAACAATATCTTAAGATTAATCAATGCAAGCGGGCTGCCGGAGGGGCGATATAACGGATACTCCTGTTGTCAGATTGCTACCGGGTACGGTAAGATGATTTGGGCAGAATTTGATTATTCTCTAAAATTCACTCCCAATCCTTTTTTGAGAACCCATCTTCTTATCCGCGATTCCTCTAAAGAGCATTGGCGATTATGGTTATTAAAGAGATATATCATGCCATATTACTACTGGAATAAAGCGCTTAAAGGAGGCGATATCTGGAAGTAAGTTTTTCAGATGATTTTCACATAAAAGAGGTTATTTAGTAAAAAAATGGCAAAAAAGTAGCAATTCTTTGAAAAATGAGCAATTTTTTGCTGGAAACTTTTGAGAAAATAATTATTTCTAATATATTGGGCGGCGTATTCGCAGGATTCTCGTCTTGCGGCTTATTTAATCATCGAAATTTAACTAAACACAATTACAAGCATGAAGAATCATCATCAAGTACTTATTATTGGTGGGGGAACGGCCGGTATTATGGTCGCTGCTCAAATGAGGAGGAAAAATCCGAAAGTGGATATTGGGTTAATTGATGCCGCTGAAACGCATTATTACCAGCCGGCATGGACACTTGTTGGAGCAAACGCCTATAATTTTGACGCCACCGCTAGGCCAATGTCTAGCCTTATTCCATCGGGTGTAACCTGGATTAAAGAATTTGTCGCAAGTTTCGACCCGGCAAACAATAAAGTGACTACTCAGGGAGGAAACGATTTCTCGTATGATTATTTGGTTGTTTGTCCGGGGATAAAAATTGCACCGGAATTAGTCGAAGGGCTTCCCGAAGCTATGGATAAGGGTGTTGTTTGTAGTAACTACACCGACCCGAAACACACTTGGGATGTACTGAAAAACTTCAAGGGGGGAACTGCATTGTTTACACAGCCTGCCACCCCGATAAAATGTGGTGGGGCGCCGCAGAAGATTATGTATTTGGCAGAAGACCACTTTAAGAAGGCGGGAGTGAGAGGTAAAACGGATGTGATTTTTGCTGCTCCCGGTGGGGTCATCTTTGGTGTGAAGCCCATCGCTGAAACATTGATGAAGGTCATCGACAGGAAGGATATCAAC
>JALVDO010000544.1 GCA_027008975.1 Saprospiraceae bacterium
CAAGGAACATCCCATACCCATACGGGCGCGTACCGGCGCGGGCAAGCTGATTTTAGATTTCAGATTTACTAATTCGTTTTCCAAATCTTTCTGTTTAAAACTTCATTAATCGGCGTTCGCCTGCCCGCCACGTACGTGGATAGGGATATTCAATTTGCTCACCATCCATTTGCAATCCCTCATTTTTTAATTTAAACCATGAGGAGGCAAGTAGTTACATTTTTTTAATAATCGCGCAAATGTACACCCCCTTATAACAACATTGATGTGATAATTGTTACAAAAATAAAAAAATTAAACAAGCCAGTCTTTCCAGGAGCCGATTTGCGTTTCAAGTTTTTCATTTTTTTCGAGTTTGTCCAGAAAGTCTGATCGAGGAATGGCTTTTGCTCCTAAGCTGGATAAATGTTGGGTAGGCATTTGGCAATCGATGAGGGTGAAGCCTTTTGCGTCCAGTGATTTCACGAGGGTGATAAATCCGAATTTAGAGGCATTACTGACGCGGGTGAACATGGATTCCCCAAAAAACATTCTGCCGAGGGAAACTCCATAGAGCCCCCCTACTAGTTTCTCGTCCTGCCAAACTTCAACGGAATGTGCGTATCCCAATTGGTGTAGTTTGTAGTATGACTCTACTATATCAGAAGTAATCCAGGTGCCACGTTCTTTTCTCGTTTCTCCCAATTTGCATCCAATAATCACATCTAGAAATCTCGTGTCATAAGTAACATGAAATTTGTTTTGATTAAAATAAGGACGCATACTTTTGGCAACTTTCAATTCTTTGGGAAATAGCACAAAACGTGGATTCGGCGACCACCAAAGTATTGCTTCACCGGGGTTGAACCAAGGAAATATGCCTTTTCTATATGCCTCTAGTAATCGCTGAGTGGAAAGATCGCCACCATAAGCCAATAGACCGTCGGGGTTGCTAAAAGACGGATGCGGGAAAGAAATATCCTCCGTTTGAAGTTCAAAAATGGGCATATTCTAATCTTCTTCACCTCCTTCGATGACGGCGGAGAGCCCTCTGTCCGTTAGTGCATCCTTTTGGGGCTTTAGTTCTTTCTTAGGGCCTGTTTTGACGGTTGCTTTACCCTTGAAATGGATAATAAAGGCCAATTGCTCTGCTTGCACATCGGTGTGATGCAGTATATCAATAAAAGCCTTTATGACCCAATCGAATGTATTGTGGTCATCATTATAGACTACGATGTAGGCATCAAATCCCGTATCGGCAGCGTCTTCCTCTTCATCAATCAATACGTCTATATCTTCTTCTTCTAAAGGTTTGTCGAACATCATATTGTGGCGTTAATTAAGCGAAGATAGCAAGAGCCATCTATTTTTGAATACCCAAAATTAGGGAATATTAATGGAAAAATCTACCTTAGGGGGTATTCTTTTTGGGAAAATATGTCGCAACCGAAGTAAATTAGATAGGAAGATGGATTTTAAGTAAAAAAATATCTGCTGTGGGGCTTTGCATTATTATAATAAAAAACTTACCTTTGCACTCCGAAATTAAATAAGAGTTAGAAAAAAGGATAATAAAATGAAAAAAGATACGCATCCTGAGAATTATAGATTGGTCGTATTTAAAGATTTTTCTGTGGATAAAACTTTCCTTACGAGATCTTGTGCGCCAAGTAAAGAGACTATCGTCTGGGAAGATGGCAATGAATACCCTTTGGTGAAATTGGAGATTTCAAGTTATTCTCATCCGTTTTTTACCGGTAAGGTGAAGTTTGTTGATACAGCGGGACGTATTGATAAATTTAACAAGAAGTTCTCAAAAACTAAATTCGCTAAGAAGGAGTCATAACTTCGCAGTACAGTTTGTTTTGTACTTCCGAAAAGTCTCAGCCTCGTGTTTAGGTTGAGACTTTTTGTGTTTGTCCACCTTTTTTGTTTTTGTATCCGCCCGGAATTGCTTTTTATATTAACAGGGAATATCTTTACCCTCCAAAGAGAGAGATTAAAATGACCAATATAATTTTATTTGATGGTGACGAAAGGGCACATTTGTTGCCATTGACTTACACGCGTCCGGTATGTGAGCTTAGAGTAGGGATTTTAACCATCAGAGAAAAGTGGGAACGAGCTTTATCCGGTGAGATATCCTACGTCACTCAGGATTATCTCGCAGAGAAATACCCACTCGAGTACGGGACTGAAAATTATGTAATCAACGGCTCCGTCTTGCCGTCCACCCAATTATTACAATTGATAAAACAAATGGACTTCAACGATGCCTTTCTGTTGAATAATGAGCTCATTGCAGCAAAGCTCGATGAACGACAATTTGAGCGTTTAATCCATGATGAGGAAATTCCCAACTTAAAAGGAATTGATTTGGAGGATACCGAGATATTGAAAATTAACAGGCTTTGGGATATTTGTAAAATCAATGCCAAGGCAATTAAGGCGGATTTTAAACTATTAACGGCAGGGCGAAAATCAGCACCGATTCACGAATCGAATACTGTTTTTGGTGAAAAAAATAT
>JALVDO010000545.1 GCA_027008975.1 Saprospiraceae bacterium
TACTTTCTTTTTGGGCGTGCCCCCTCATACCTTCGGGGTCGTGTCAACGACAATGACCGAAAGCGTCAATTGCTATCCGCTCCTATGCGCTCCTCCGTCGCACATACCGCTACTATCCCTCACGCGAAAATATTCGCAAACGAGGAAACCGAGTTTGTGAATATTTACCCTGATAAGTCGTTAGACTTCGGCAGGATAGCGATTCACTCCCTTGAAAGCAGATAGGGCTTTCACCGAAGGTTTACTCACTCACTCATTCATTCTTTGATTTAAGTCATAAACTGGCGAGTGTTTACGTTCGTGGAAATTGGGTCACAAAACTTATTTGAATCCATTAACCCACAATTAACCGATAATTAACCCACAATTAACCACCAATTAATTATCACCCCTCATCTTTGCATCGTACCAAGGGAAAACTTTTCATAAACCCGTAAGCGTCACTCCAATCTTGGTATAGTGACCTTTACAAAACCAAAATTAATATTATGGCTACATTAAAATTTGAAAATGCCTCATTTCCACCCGCTTTTAAATTTGTAGGCGGATCATTTGCTTTTATGGATGAACTGCCCGATGCAGGCGGTACGTTCCCAGCACCGGGACCCATTCACCCCGCTAAATCAAATATGTTTATCCAAACTGATCAGGGTACGCATGTGCATATTGGATTTAAAGTGACGGGATGGGCTTCACTGATTATGAATGGAACGTGGAAGGCGCAAGTCTTTTTGGAGAAGCAGGGAAAAAGCGAGGTTACAACTGCACCTTTCGTAGGAACAACCGCCCATAACCCGGGATTTCCACTTCCCAAAAGTGTCAACATCAATGTCAATATTCCTGCGCTTAGCGAAGGACTTTACCGCGTATCGTTGATGATTACTTTCGAGACCAATGCCGGTGTGAAACTTCCATTTGCAGCGAGTACAGATATTGGTCTGTTAACCGTTTACAAAGCGTCGTAAAGAACGTCTTGAATAGACATTTATAACCCAGAAGTATAGCAGAGAATTCCCCGCGGTTCTCTGCTATTTTTTTCAATTCAAACTGCGCTCCGGCATATCCTGCATCTCGGGCGGAAAGTACTGCCCATCGTGAAAAATATCAAAGTCCTCGTTGCCCTTTACCCGCATCTCCTCCGTTTTGAGGTTGTAGCGTTTTTCGTATCCGCGGCACTTCGGGCAGGTGAAAACCACCCAGTCTCCCTTCATCTCACTTTCGCATAAATGCCTGTTTGTATCGGAATAATCGTGTCCGAATGAGATTTCCATAGTTGTTTGTTTTTGTGTGTATGATTAACGTAAGTAGTTGGACGAATTAATTCATTCCAACCTCTCCTTCTAAAATCGGTTTCCAAAAGTGATGAACACAATCTCTTCATTCATCTATCTCTTCTAAAATTCTTTCATATAGCTTCCTATGGATACGAAAGCCTATTTCATTAATTAGTTTTTCCAATAGAGGTTTTAAGTTTCTAATATATCCTTTTTTCTTTCCCTGTATTAAAACTCCCAACAATCCAACAATTTTTTAGCCGTATTCTTCTGCTATTACCCTACCTTTTTTTTCATCGATTATTATAATATCTGCATTTATTTCTTTGGCTAGTACAATTGCCTCTGCTTCACCCGAATCTAATCTTTCATTCAAGAGTTTCACTTTTTTCTGATTCTGTACTGTTTTTACTGAAATCCATTCTAAATTTTCAATTTTCTCTTTTTGGTGTTCATAAAAGGACAGTTCTTCGAAGACTTTTTCAGGAATGATTACCTGCCCGAATAATTTTTCTAAAACATCAAGATGTCCTATTTGAAGTAAGTTAGTAATTGGCGAGGTGTCACATACAATTAACATATCAGTTAAAATAATTCAAATTTTTCAAATCTTTTTCCAAGTCCTCGATATCATATTTGATGAAAATCCCTCGCTTAGACATTTCCTTTTGAAACTCGATTTGGGTTAGTCCTGCTAATTTCTTAGCCTGCCCCATCGTCAGCTTACCTTTGTCGTATAGATATACGGCAAAGTCAAACTTCAACTCTGAAGGAGAAACTTTCAATTCTTTCAAAATATTCCCGGATATTATCAAATCTCCCATTTTTTAATTTTTTTGTCCAAGCCGTGTCCAGTATTCAATTCTCTCATTTATAAATAGATTCGGTAATAGGTAACAGGACAAATATACAGAAATTACTCCTTTATTCCAAATTTCGCTTGCAGAGTGCCTGTCCCATACCCATATCACGGTACGGGCAGAGCAGGTGGGTTTGCCGAATCACCAATGGTTAGAATTTATCTTCAAAATAAATGTTTGTTTTATTTGACTTTAAAAACAAAAATATTTAATTTTGCGTAACCATCTCTATTATTGTGCTGAAAATTTTTAATGATGTCAAACAAAATAAAAAAAATACACGACAAGTTTTTCAAAAAAATATTGACAGATGTAGAAGTGGCAAAGAGTTTTTTTATCTCTTTTCTCGACAAAGAAGTGTTGGATTT
>JALVDO010000546.1 GCA_027008975.1 Saprospiraceae bacterium
TATGCCTTTGGGACGAAATGTCGATGAGGTAATCCGCTTAATCGATGCTATTCAGTTTACTGAGAAGTACGGTGAGGTCTGTCCGGCTAACTGGACTAAAGGAAAAGAGGGAATGAAAGCCTCTCATGATGGTGTTGCTGAGTATCTCGGCAAGCATTAATAAGTCGTTACAATAATTGTAACTACTTACGAGTACAACATTTTTGTCTAAAAATTAGCATCCATAAATAGTTGTATTTCTTGATTTAAGAACAAGGAACACCGATTAACGATTTCAGATTTACCAATCGTTTTTCAAATCAAAATTCATTTTGTTTAAAACTTCTAAAATCGTTAATCCTTGTTCGGTGTTCGATATTCAATTTGCTCACCATCCATTTTCCATTCCTCATTTTTGATTTAAATCATGAGGAGGTAAGTAGTTACAATAATTAATAAAACCGGGTTGGGAGTGGTCGTTTCATCTCCCTATCCGGTTTGCCTTTTCAAGCGGCATGTTTCAGTCGTTGATTGGATAGGGTGCCTTTTTTTGCCAGTTGGGCGTAAAAAAATGAAGAAATGGTTGTAACAAAGAAACTATTGATGTAAATTTGCGCTTCTTTATGAAGTAAAAGTGAAGGTCTCGTAGCTCAACTGGATAGAGCAGCTGCCTTCTAAGCAGCAGGTTCCAGGTTCGAGTCCTGGCGGGATCACAAAGGCGTCTTGCGAATGGAAATTTGTAAGACGCTTTTTTATTTTACTAACAAGCCACATTCTGTGAATTGTAAATGCCACATAATATGCAATTAGCCAAACACCCATTCTTTGCTTTTCTTTTCTTCTTTATTCAGCATTTTGTTACAGCACAAGCCATTGTTCCTATCCCTTTTGATGGAAATAAAAACTACTCCGCTACCTATGATGAAATAATGGACTTTTGGAAAAGATTAGATACTCAATTCCGCGAGGTTAAGCTAGTAGAATATGGATATTCCGATGTTGGCCGTCCCATTCATCTCGTGGTTGTCTCAAAAGAAACTGATTTCACGCCTGATGCGATTCGAGCGAAGGGTAAGAGCATTCTGTTTATCAATAATGCCATTCATGCAGGCGAACCCTGTGGCGTGGAAGCCAGCATGTTACTCGTGAGGGATTATTTGACCAATTCGGAGTTTGAGCATCGACTGGATAACGTCGCGTTGATTATCATTCCAGCTTATAATATTGGAGGTGTACTCAATCGGAACAATTCGACCCGTACAAATCAACAGGGACCGGAATGGTATGGCTTTCGTGGCAACGCAAAAAATCTTGATTTAAATAGGGACTTTATCAAATGCGATTCTAGAAATGCCAGAGCTTTTACCAAAATTATGCGCCTTTGGGATCCGGATGTATTTATAGATACGCACACAAGCAATGGCGCTGATTATTCATATACGATTACATTGATTGCATCCCAATGGAATAAGCAGGAAGAGGGAATGGCAAAATATGCTCAACTGACGATGATTCCGGAGTTATACCGGGCAATGTCGGCTTCCGGCTGGGAAATGACACCCTATGTTTATGCTCGGGATACACCGGATAAGGGAATTGCAGGTTTTTTGGATTTACCTCGTTATTCATCAGGTTATGCGGCACTTTTTAATACGTTTTCTTTTATCACCGAATCGCATATGTTAAAGCCCTTCGCAGATCGAGTTGCCGCTACTTATACCTTTTTGGATAATATGACTCAATTCCTGAATAAAGAGGGGAGGAGTGTTCAGAAATTGCGGCAGCTCGCCAAAAAAAATACGGCAGATAGAAATATGATTGATGTGAATTGGACGTTGGACCCCACCAAAGTTGATACGCTCTTTTTTGAAGGATATCAGCCCGGCTATAAACCGTCTGAAATATCAGGTTACAATCGCCTTTGGTACAATCGGAAACAGCCTTTGAATAAGATGATTCCTTTTTACAATACTTACAAGGCCACAACGACTATTGAGAAGCCCAAAGCTTATATCATCCCACAAGCTTATGACAAGGTTATTGAAAGGCTTCGAATAAATGGTATCCCCCTAAAGCGCTTGACAAGAGATACCATTATTGAAGCTTACTTTTACCGTATTAGGGCGTTTGAAACGACCGATGAGCCCTATGAGTCCCACTACCTACACAGTCAGGTGGTGGTGTCTGATTCACTGGAAAAGGTGCAGTTTTTCAAAGGGGATTATATCGCACCAACGGGGCTGCCAACGGACAATTATCTCGTACATGTCCTTGAACCACAAGCTGCCGATTCGTTTTTTGCATGGAATTTTTTTGATGGCATCCTAATGCAAAAGGAATATTTCTCTCCTTATGTGTTTGAGGATTTAGCTGCTGAATACCTCAGTAAGCATCCGGAGTTGCAAAAACAATTAGAAGAAAAAAGAAATGCCGACCCTGATTTTAAGGCATCGGCTTACTTGCAGTTGAAGTTTGTCTATGAACACTCGCCCTGGCACGAGGTCACGTATCGAAGATAC
>JALVDO010000547.1 GCA_027008975.1 Saprospiraceae bacterium
AGCACTCTGTTTGGTTCGGTTTTACTGCACCACCCTCCGGTCATATACTGATTGAAGGGGTTACAGATACTCTGGTTGACTCCATTGGGTTGCAAATCGGTGTTTACAGGTCTTTCAATGATATGTGTAATGGTCCATTCATTCACGAGACTAGTGAATACTCCATTGATGAGCTTAATCAAACGGTTGAAGCCACCTGTTTATATCCCGATAAGCCTTATTTTATCCTCGTTGACGGGACGGGATTCAATGCAAAGGGGATTTTTAAATTAAAAGTCTCCGATGCCGGCGACATCACGCCTCGGACGACTATTGATACGGTACTTTGTGCAGGTGAAGTGATGGAAATCGGTTCGAGCGATTATATGGAAAGCGGTACTTATGCCGACTCGATTCATTTGTATAAAGCTTGTGATAGTATTGTCTTCTCTACGATTACTTTTCTCGATCCAATCGAGATTACCTTCACCGACTCGATGCCGGCGCTTGGGGAGACCAATACCGGTCAGGCATCAATCGCAGTGACGGGCGGCACCGGGAATTACACCTATGAATGGTGTGGTGGACAGACGACGGCTGACGTCTTTGATTTGCTTGGGGGTACGACCTGCTGTGTGACCGTTACCGATGATAAGGGCTGTTTTGCAGAGGCTTGTCTGGATGTAGAATTTGTAACAGGCGTGGCGGGAGCTTTTGTTAACGATACCCTCCTTTGTCATGGGGATCAAATGGGTACATTGGTCTTTTCTGCAAGTAACGGGCAATTGCCCTACGATTATTCGTGGAGTAGTTCGGATGGAGTTTATTATGGTTCGGGAATGATTAATGAGGATAACGCAAATGTCGAGGAGGGGGGTAATTTGCCGGCAGGCATTTATTCGGTGACGTTGACCGATGCCTTCTCTGCTGATACCATTGCCATTGAGGTTGTAGAGCCTGATGTCTTAGAAATCGAATTAGTTGGACTACAGGACCTGACCTGTTATGAAGTATGCGAGGGGCAAATTGAGGTGAACATAACCGGAGGAACGGGAGGCTATTCAATCGAATGGACAAACGGATCAAATACAGAGATGATTTCCAACCTTTGTGCCGGCACTTATGCCCTCGTTGTTACCGATGATAACGGGTGTACCGCGGATGCCTCCTTCGATGTAGAACAGCCTCTGCCTTTTATCGCTATTCCGGTGGTTGAGGATGTATCCTGCTTTGAAGGAATGGACGGAGCTATTTCTTTTGAGTTTGAAAACGGAACACCCCAGTCTTTTTCATGGAACACGGGGGACGACGCACCTACGCTTCAAAATTTGTCCCAAGGCTTTTACGATGTGACCATCACCGATACCAATGGTTGCGAAGCTTATGCCGATGCTGAGGTCACCGCGCCTAATGCCCCGCTACAGGTGACCCTTGATATTATCAATGAAGTGAGTTGCTTTGGGATGGCGGATGCCGTGTTACAGGCAAATGTTTCCGGGCCCGCGCAAGCCATCGACTATCAGTGGTCTAGTGGTGGTGATGCTGTACAGGAGGGCGAATTGCCGGCGGGAAATTACGCAATTACAGTGACGAACGAAAAAGGATGTGAGGCCATAGCAGAAACAGTGTTAACCCAACCGGACGCTCTGGTAATGGAGTTGACACCAAAAGATATTACCTGTCTGGATCCGATTGATGGTGGCAGTATCAGGGTTGATACCATTTATGGTGGACGGCCGCCTTACGAGTTGATGGCGGATGATTTGGTGGTGGTGAGTGCCTCTACCATTAATGGATTGGAAGAAGGTACATATAGTGCCAATTTGGTCGATGCTTCCGGTTGTAAAGTCGAGCAGCAGGTGACCGTTCTAGGTCCTCCCGAACTATCGGTGACGCTCGGCAGGGATACCATCATTCACCTTGGAGATGAAATTGCTTTGTGGGCATTATCAAATAGTGAGGATGTAAACTACACTTGGAGTCCTTATGATTCCATTGTAGGTGATATGATGATAGACCAGCCCATCGTTTCAACTCTTTATAGTGTCGTCGCCTACGATACCATCACGAAGTGCACTGCCAAGGATGAGGTCTTTATCATGGTGAATAAAAGTCGTGATATATTCCTGCCCAATGCTTTTTCTCCCAATGGAGATGGAAAAAATGACCGTTTTTATCCTTTCGGAGGGAAAAGCGTGGAGGCTGTGGTTTCTTTCCGGATTTTTTCGCGGAATGGAATGTTGGTTTTCGAACAATCCGGCTTCTTGCCCAATAATCCCGATAATGGATGGGATGGACGCTTTAACGGGCAGCCGCTCAATGCCGGTGTTTACGTCTATCAGGTGGAGTTTACCTTTAAGGATGGGCTAACGGAAATTTTTCAAGGGGATGTTACTTTGTTGAGGTGAGGAACTTCCTTATCTTAGCGGCTGAAATGAGCCAACCACATAGTATATATTTTTATTTGTTGATGGCAATCATGCTATTGGCTGCTTTGGTGAGTCTGAGCCTGGGGTCTTTATTCTTCTTGAAGAGTACGGGGTCTAAACGGGGGAATGCCTTTTTTGGGTTTTTGGAAATTGCTTTTGGGCTGACGCTATTACATAATACCCTGACAATATGGGGCTTTTTCGAGGCTTATCCCGAATGGAAATTTTTACCCATTTATTTCACGTTAACCCTACCGGTACTTATTTTTTTCTACGTTAAATGCACCTTATATCCTCATTACCGACTGAAGTGGTCGGATTTGAAGCATTTTTTATTACCGGTGAGCCAAATGGTTTATTTTGTACTGTATTTTTTTCAACCGGTACTGGTCAAAGCTAATTTGGGTAGGAGTTTTTTCAATCCCTTTTTTGGAGCGTTTGAGCAGACACTCTACATTGTCGGTTTTCTAGGATACCTCTATTTTGCATATCGGTATATTCGAGTGAGAGCCTCCAAGGCGACTAATAAAATTGCCCTAAAGCAAATCTGGTATTTGAATAAGTTTGTTAAAATATTGCTTTATCTATTTCTTATTCACCTCGGTTTTATCGTTATCGACTATGCCGGTTATCAGGTTTTTAATATCAATTTTCAGGCATCTAAGCCCTTTGCGGGAATGGGAGCAATGTCTTTTACAGCTATGGTGATATGGGTGAATATCTATGGGTTTCAGGTGCTGATATGGGGGCGTCGTGTATTTTTGCCGGTGGGAAAGCGAAGTAAAAGGGCATGAAAAATACCTCTTTGATTACAGCCCCATCTTATTGTTCGCTCATGACGGTTACATAATCCAATGACTTTTTGTAAATATCTTCTAATTTTTCCGGATTTTTTCTGAGTTTTTCAAACTCCTTTTCAAACTTTTCTTTGGAGATGTGGTGTATTTGGTACACCTGATTGTAATAAACGTTCAAAAAAGAATCCTTTTTTGTAGGATGTACTTTTTTTGCTGCGATTTCCGCCATATGCAAATCGGCCAAAATGCGAATCATCTCTTTGTCGGGAAGATCAGGGAGGGGAGGAGTCTTCGGATTGTTGCAAGAGATTACCAAAAAGAAGATAAAGGGGATTAGCCTATGCATGGAGATACTTTTTAGGATAAAGAAAACTTGTGACTACACCTTTTTCAAAATTAAAACTTTGCCAGGTGGGAATATTTAATTTGATGACAACAATACCGCTTGTGGGCAGGTTGTCAATCGAAAAGCGGGGGAATTCATTTGCGAAATTGGTCAACCCGGGATTGTGTGCGGTGATTGCCAGTGTGTCAACGTTGTCCGGTGCTTTTCGGATAACATTTATCAGCATCGTCGTTGAGGCGTGATAGAGTTTTTGGTCTTCCCTGAATTGTTCTTTTGATAACCCGAATTCTTCGTGGAAATATTGAGCAGTTGTTTTGGCTCTGTTAGCCGGACTGGTAATGATGAGGTCGGGTGTGAATCCGGATAACTCTTTTAATTTTTTTGCCATAAACGGGGCGTCTCTTAATCCTCTTTTGTTGAGTGCTCTATCAAAATCAGGGCAACCGTAGTCTGCCCAACTGGATTTTGCATGGCGAATGATGATTAGCGTTTTTTCTTCCATTTTATTTTATTCATCCGTCAATAATAAATTTAGTTAAATCAATTTTCGTAAGCTTCTTTTTAGGATTGAATTGGGCGGCAACAATATCAATGACAAATCTGTCGGCATTTCAGATAAAACGAAATAATTTATCACATTATTCAATAAGGCATTTGTTTTTTTTGTTTATTTGTTCAAAAATTGCGGCGCAGTTGTTTTTTCAAAAGAAATTTTAAATGAAGGTAAATGAAAAAGTTGTATGGATTACTGGTGCTTCTTCCGGAATTGGCGAAGCATTAGCCTATGAAATGGCAAAAAAGGGCGCGCGATTGATATTAACCGCAAGAACAATTGAAAAACTGGAAGAAGTCAAAAACAATTGTGGAAATGCATTGGTCGAGGTATTGCCATTTGACGTCATTGAGCACAATAAGGCACCTGATATTGTCAGGCGGGCAGTTCGCTTTTTTGGTCGAATTGATATTTTTGTCAATAACGCGGGTATTTCTCAGCGAGCAACGGTGATGGAGACCTCCCTGAAGGTAGAAAAGCGCATTATGGATGTCAACTTTTTCGGAGGAGTGGCACTGGTTAAAGCACTTTTGCCAACCATGGTCGAGCAGGGTGCGGGACAATTAGTCATTATGAGTAGTGTGTTGGGAAAGATAGGGGTTCCGTGGAGGAGTACCTATGCCGCTTCCAAACACGCACTTCACGGCTATTTTGATTCCCTTCGTGCGGAGTTGGTTCCCTACAATATAAAGGTGACTGTCATTTGCCCCGGTTATGTTAATACGGAGGTGACTAAGCACGCTTTGATGGGAGATGGTTCTGCTCACAATCGTTATTCCAAAGCCTCTCAAAATGGGTATTCACCGGGTGAGTTTGCTAAAAAGGCGATGAGGGTAATCGAAAAAGATAAATATGAAGTAGTCATTGCACAAAAGGAGTATGTGGGGATTTTAATCAAGCGCTTTTTCCCCGGTCTCTTTGTCCGTTTGTTGAAGTATTTGAAACTTAGTTAAATAAAAAAAAGTATGAAAAAATTAGCCTTTATTATTGCAATCCTAAACTTTGCGTTTTTTGCCAGCGCTCAGGATATTAAAAAAATCCGCCAATCCATCGATGTCCCCTATCTTGAAAATCTATATCTCTATTGCCACGAAAATCCGGAATTGTCTTTTCATGAGGTGAAGACTTCTGCCAGAATGGCTTCCGAATTAGAGAAAATTGGTTTTAAGGTGACTAGGAATGTAGGAGGAACAGGTGTGGTTGGTGTATTTGAAAACGGCGATGGGCCAACTATTTTAGTACGAACGGATATGGATGCATTACCCATTGTAGAGGAAACCGGTAAACCCTATGCGAGCAAAGTGAAGACGACGGATGATGCCGGCAAAGAGGTTGGCGTCATGCACGCTTGTGGGCATGATATGCACATGACTGTTTGGGTGGGAGCGGCACAATCGCTAGTGAAATTAAAAGATCAATGGAAGGGAACGCTCGTTTTTATTGGGCAGCCCGCCGAGGAGCGCGGTGGTGGAGCACGTGATATGTTAGCAGATGGGCTCTACGAGCGTTTCCCAAAGCCGGATAAGGCTATTGCACTGCATGTCCATCCGGGGTTACAAGCGGGGAGCATTGGTTATTGTACGGGCTATTGCATGGCAAATGTTGATATGATGGATATTGCGGTTCACGGTCGGGGCGGACACGGCGCTTACCCCCACCTTGCCCAAGACCCTATCGTATTAGCGGCAAAAATAATTATGGCGTTGCAGACCATCGTGAGTCGTGAGATTTCTCCGCTTGACCCTGCGGTAGTTACAGTAGGCTCCATCCACGGGGGAACAAAAGGGAATGTCATCCCTGATGATGTGAAACTGGAATTGACGATCCGCTCTTATAAGGATGATGTACGGGATGAACTCATTTCCAAGATTAAACGAATTTGTGAAGGCGAAGCTATGGCTGCCGGTATAGCGGAAGGAAACTATCCCGATGTGGAATTGCGGAAGGAATATACCCCCGCTTTGTACAATGATCCTACGATGGCCAATGACCTGAACAGTGTCTTCATTCAGGCTGTTGGAGCCGATCATGTGATGGAAATTGATCCGGTAATGGGGGGCGAAGACTTTGCCCGATACGGTCGTACAGCCGATAAAATACCCGTTTTTATGTTTCGCTTGGGCGTTGTGGAAGCCTCTCAATACGAAGCAGCTCAGCGAGGCGAAATAAAATTACCATCGCTGCATTCTTCTAAATTAACACCCGATCCGGTTCCCACCATTAAAGGCGGCGTAACGGCGATGACAGCGGCGGTTATTCACTTAATGAAATAATAAAAAATAGTAAATACTTTCTACCCCATGACTTAAATCAAAAAAAGAGGTAAACCCGGTCGGGCTTACCTCTTTTCATCATCAGGCATAGGCCTCTGCCGGCACGGGTGCCGGCACGGGCACGCCGTTTATTTCTCCTTTGTCGGCGGCTATTTCTTCTATTTCTATCTGAATGTCCTCTGTGTTTTTATGAATGAGGTCAGATGCGGGTAGTCCGATGTTTTTGCTACCTTTTTTGATTAGATAAATTAAGAATACCAACAAAATTTGAAACCAGATGAATAGGATGAATTTTTGGATGACCGGATCGTCAGAGATGAGAGAGTACCACTCCTTATGCTCTGATATGAGCCCGTTTTCTCCAAACAAGACGGTGCTTTTTAAAAAGTGTTTGTGCGCGTCATAAAATAAAGTATAGGGGAGGTAGCCAACTGCAAATCCTATGAAGCCAACCAGTGTATTCAAATACCCCATACCTATCCTCATATAGGAGCGGATTTCGCACCCAATTAAGGTGACGGCGCCAATACCCAAAAATAACCCACCGAGAAAGTTGCCCGCAGTCAATCCTTTTTTGACTCCTGCTCCAAGTGCAGGCGAAACGCCGGTTAGCGACCACGCTGCAAACAAAAAGAATGTTAAAACTACCCAACTGGCTGCAACACCAATCATAGGGGTGTAGCTCCTCATCAGCGTTCTCGTTATTCGCGGTACACCCATTTTGGCAAATTTGTTGTCATCCTTAGTCATGGCAGATGCTGTCTCCAAGGATACCAATGAACACTCCGTGCCAAACCCACTTTTTGCCAATCCAATTCCTGCGATGACTCCAGCCAAAAGGGTTAATAATACAAACAATGTACTTCTGTCTCCAACGGATTTCCCAAAGGGAAGTAGTGTTCCGTTTTCTGCTGCGTGGTGCATAAATTCAGGCCCAACAAGAGCGCCGTATAACGCTGCAATAAGGAAAATTCCCGCAAACGACAGTCCTGCCCACATCCACGGGTTTTTGAATGGTTTATACCCGGGCTTATAGGTGGCTTGCTCTCCTTTGTCGGCATTTTTGACATACGCCAATGTCTCCTGGTGTTTGAAGTAGTTTGCCAGTCCTAATTTTTCCATGATCATAAAACCGATTCCTCCCCCGATAGCCATAAACATAATGGTGAAAGTAGAGCGAATTCCCATCACGGGGACACCCCCCATTAGGTGAGTTAGGGTACATCCTCCGGCAAGGCGGGTGCCATAGCTGAAGAATGCGCCACCGATGAAGGAAACAATTAGCGCCTTTTTTGAGTAATAAGCCCACGTTCTGCTTTCACCTTCCATTCGAGTCACTAAGTATCCTCCTAGAATCATTCCGACGATTGGCCATCCAATACCCGGAGTGAAGACACCCCCTTGTGGGATTAATTTACCTCCAACCTCAGCATAATTGCCGTATAGTT
>JALVDO010000548.1 GCA_027008975.1 Saprospiraceae bacterium
TGGCAAGAAATCAGGCCTGAAATTCGAGATACCGTCAAATTGATAGAAAGAGATGGACGTGTGATGAGTGGAATTGTCGGAGTTTCAGGGAAGACGCCTCAACAATTCCACAGAAGAAAATGGCTAATGAAAAATGCCACGAAAGATGAATTGACAAAACTAATTGATTATCCAAGTGAAACAGTAAAAGCAACTGCTTACGAAGGATTAATCAGGAAAGAGAATTCAGATAAATACAAATTGATAAATCAAGCATTGAATGATACATCGACATTTTTCAATTACCAATCAGGGTGTGTTGGGTTTCCAATGATGATTGGGGAATATTTAGTCGAAAATGTAATTCCGATTTCAGATAGAGTTCCGCCACTACCGCCAGAAAAAGTAATTGAATATAATTTGTCAGAAATGGAAATAAGAAATCTCAGAAAATTGTATAATGAGCGAATTAATAAAAAAGAAGAGTACCTGAGAAAAATTTATAAATAAAAAGGAGCACGACACGCCAACAAGCGGTAGCGCCTATGCCGCCCTATCGGGACGGCACATTCGCTACCGCAGCCGTTATCGTCAGGAGTAAAAAAAATCGCCGCATAGCACCGCTACGCAAGATTTTTTTTTTACAAAAACAGCCGCGCCCGTCTGGGACGAGAAAAGTTGCCAATTTATGGCAAAAATGGGGTACTCGTAAGTAGTTACGCTAAATTAAAAACAGAGGGAAAATTAAAACGAATAGGCCCTGACAAAGGAGGTTATTGGGAAATACAGGAATAGACCTCCCTAAAAAAAGAAAAAGTGCGATGCAAAGCACGCACTTTTTCGAAAATAAAACTAAACCCCAGTTATATCTTGATATTTATATGCCGCTGGGTGGGCATACGAATAATAAAACGCTAAATTGATGCCGTAAAGTTAAAGACTTTGAATAAAATTCACAAGCATTTTTTAAAAAAAATACAAAGACCTAATATCCTTCATATTTTATATCCTTCAAAACGAGAGATTTCCATACTTATTGTTTTTTGCGAAAAAAAAATGTAATTTCTCCCTCTCTTTGCCAGTCATTTTGAAATATTTTACCAACGCTCGTAATTTATTGCCTGAATAATAGGGGTGCGAATCACACTCTTTCCTCAATTTTCACGTAAAACAACATAATTCAACAGAAAAGCCGGTGGTGCATCAACATTTCCTGTCGGACTGATATTAGAAATGGTCAAAACATTGCTACTCTCGAAAATATCGGGTGAGAGTTCGGCTGTCTGGATATTCCATTCCGTATTGGAGAAAGGGTTTGGTCCCTCAAAAATCAGTTCATTATTTAATGTGACTCTAATAGGACATTTTTCCGGCAGAAAATCATCAGCTCCCGATATAATGAGTTGATAATTACCCGATGGCGGGAACTGGTTTAATTCAAAGGTGGCACTCATTTCTGAAATGGGTGTTCCAATGCCGGTAATAAAAACAGTGGGGCGGTCTTCCAAATGAATCCCGGCTTCTTCATTATAATAACCATAAGTCAACACCCCGCCTCCGGTAAAATCCACAGGTTCGATTAATATGTCAGCATCGGGATCAAAACCCATATCCAACATTGCATAATACATGGTTACCGAGGCATCCTCTACTCCAAGTAATACTTGCACGATAGGATCCTGACTTGCTAAGTTAACCTGCTCCGTAAAATGCCGTACTCGATTTATATGAACACTGTTAACAGCAGTCCAGAATTCGACACTCTTGCCGTTGAGCTTATCCAATTTCGCGTTCAGATTTTCAAGATTAACCAAAGCTTCGTTAAATAAACCTGAATTGATGACAGCCTCAATTGTCACATCAGGTAAATAGGAGTCGAATTTGGCCAATTCAATATTCATGTCTTTCAATATAGGATAAGCCTCAGGTCCCGCCAACTTCATAATAGCGTCTTTGATAGTCGCTTCGGGCTCAAACTTTTCGGAGTTCCATGTCCAATCCGCAATACTTACCACAGCACCACTTTTATCAATATCACCACCGTTTAGCATATACGCTCTGATATTTTTTAAATATCCTTTGTAATACCAGTTATTCAAGCTGTAAAGGGGGTCGGTCATATAATGGTAATCGTAGGCGTGAGGTGTTCCTATTTTATTTTGAAACACACGCGGTTTCCGATTAATTCGGTCTATTTCCCATTGCACATCTGTCTGTAAAACCGTTTCACTTCGAACCCTCGGACCTGTCCAATAAATATCTATCGCATTCGGGAGCGTCCCGATCTTATTTAGGTAATCATCTCTTGATTCGGGGTATGGCTCCGGGCCGTTAGGTCCCCAGTAAAACGGAGGAGTGAATGCAATTTTGATATCGGGGTAGTCACTTCTCAGCTTCTGATAGAGTTTGGTCAACAAATAGTGATCTGTTTTGGCTGCTGTTCCAAATTTAGTGGTGTCGGCAGGATGTAGCGGAAAACGTGTATCATCAAATTGCACCGATAGGTTACCGC
>JALVDO010000549.1 GCA_027008975.1 Saprospiraceae bacterium
CTTCGCAGTCCGTGCGGACAAGAAGGTGTCAACTTGAATGCCACCAAGCCGCTCCCAAGTTGACACCTTCGTGCCTCCGCCTTTTAGCAAGGCTTCGACTTTGAAGTTATCACCTTGTCGCTCCCAAGTTCGATTATTACATCAGCAATATCGGAAGCAGCATTTGGATGCGCCATCTTCAAGCTATTTTCCGCCAATTCCTTCAGCTTCTCTTCATCGTTCAACACCTCTAATGCCAAAGGGAAAAGCCGCTCTTTACTCTCTGCGTCGGGCAATAAAACTGCGGCGTTCTTCTCCGCCAACGCCATTGCATTTTTAGTCTGATGATCCTCTGCCACGTTTGGAGAGGGAATCAGCATTGCCGGTTTACCCATTAGGCACAATTCCGAGATGGTCAGTGCTCCCGCCCGGCATACAATCAGGTCTGCCATCTGGTAAGCCATATCCATGCGATCGACAAAAGCCGTCATTTTTACATTGGGTAACTGCGCTGCTCGTCCTTTCCGGTATTGCTCTTCGTAGAGTTTTCCTACCTGCCACAACACCTGTACTTCCGGGTGTTGACCAATGATATTTGCCTGTTCTTCGAGTGCTACATTGATACTTTTGGCACCAAGGCTGCCGCCGAAGACACAAATCGTCTTTTTACCGGTTTCCAAGCCAAAATATCTCAGCGCTTCCTCCTTGCTCACCCCACTATTTGCCAAGGCTGTACGAACGGGATTGCCCGTTAGCACGATTTTATCCTTGGGGAAGTATCGTTCCATTCCTTCGTAGGCAACACAAATTTTATCAGCCTTTTGAGCCAATAATTTGTTGGTCACACCGGCATAGGAGTTTTGCTCCTGAAGCACGGTTTTTACCCCCATCATATTCGCGATTTTCAAGACCGGTCCGCTTGCGAAACCACCCACACCAACAGCAACCTGTGGCTTAAAGCTATTCACAATCCCTATTGCCTTCACCAAACTACTGACGAGTTTTATGGGGAACAGTAGGTTGCGCACCGTCAATTTGCGATGGAACCCACTAATCCACAGCCCCCGAATTGGGAAGCCGGCTTTTGGCACTTTCTCCATTTCAATCTTTCCTTTCGCTCCGACGAAAAGAATATCCGCATCAGGCTCTTTTGCCTTGATGGCTTCAGCAATCGCAATGGCGGGGAAGACGTGTCCTCCCGTTCCGCCACCGCTTATGATCACCTTTATTGCCTCTTTCGCTTTCATTGGTTGTCAATTGACTTGTGATTCGATGTATTTGCTTACACTCAGGATAATTCCAAAAGCAAAAGCTGTGAACAGCAGGGATGTCCCTCCCATACTGATAAAGGGCAGTGTCACACCCGTCACCGGCACCAAGTGAATCGATACCGCTATATTGGCGAAAGCCTGAATAATCAAACTAATACTCAACCCCATCGCGACCATCGCACCAAAGGCTTTTTCACTCTTTGTCACAAGGCGTACCACTCTGAAAAAGAGCAGCAGGTACAATGCAATCACCAGTATTCCTCCAATCACGCCGTACTCCTCGCAGATAATGGCATAAATAAAATCGGAGTAAGGAGAAGGCAAATAATTTCGTTGCCTGCTATTCCCCGGTCCCAGTCCGATAACTCCCCCATTCGCGATGGCGATTTTTGCCTGCTTCACCTGATAACCACCGTCGGCATCATTCATAAATTCCTCAAAGCGTTTCTCCCAGGTGGTCACCCTCACCACGTTGGGGTATTCCTTTCCCAGTAAAAGCAAACCCGCAAAAACTATCACGCCCCAAAACATCAAAATGAAGATGTACTTGATGGCAACCCGCCCAATGAACATCATGAGGATGCAGGTCAGGAACAATAGTGCGGCAGAGGATAAATCCGCCGGAGCTATCAACCCACATATAATCAATACCGGCACGATAATCGGAAGGAAAGCACTTTTGAAATCCTTGATATAATCCTGCTTGCCGGATATTGCCGCTGCGACATAGACGATTAATGCTATTTTCGCGAAAGCGGAAGTCTGTAAAGTCACTCCAATACCGGGTAACATTATCCAACGCTTTGCCTCGTTGATATTCACCCCAAAAAACAAGGTGTAAATCAATAAAGGAGCCGCTATCGCCAACATGATGGAAGCCCACTTTCTAAACCGGTCGTGAGGCAACAGATGGGTGATGTAAACCAACATCAGTCCCCCTAGCATAATCACGCCGTGTTTGATAAGAAAAACTTCCGTGTTGCCTCCCTGCTTCTTGTAAGCCAGGGATCCCGTGGAACTGTAAACTGCCAGAATGGAAAAGATGGCGAGCAGGACTAAAATAGCCCAGATGACGCGATCCCCCCGCAATTCTGCAAATATTCTGGCAGTTACTGTTGACATAATTCCACGAATTTTTATCCTTACATTAATTTCAAGACTGCTTTTTTGAAAAGCTCGCCCCGTTCTTTATAATTTTTAAACAAATCAAAACTTGCACAAGCCGGAGATAATAATAAC
>JALVDO010000550.1 GCA_027008975.1 Saprospiraceae bacterium
ATGCTGGGCTTACCGGCTTCCCGGTCTGCGCTGGTGCCTACCGCAGATGAAATGGCGCGTCCAACACCCCATTGAAGTGATGTGACATCAATCCATTCTTCATGGCCTTTTGCAGTTACCTTGCCTTTGATTCCCTCAATTTGCATATAAATGCTCATGTTCATTCTCCTTGTTGTGCTGTATTTTCCAATGTCGTAGGTTTTTTTAACCTTCTGTATTAACTTTACGACACAATTAGGCAAATAAGTGTGAATGGCCTCACATAATGAGAAAAAAGTTTAAAAAAACAAAGCCCGCAATTAAGCGGGCTTGTTTGAGAGATAAAACAAATGGTAGCGTATAGGGATGTAGTCCCGAAGAGGAGAGAAGGCGCTACCGGATTTAATGTTTTAAATTTTGGTACCTGTAGACATGTCATAACCTGCTGGTAATGGGCTTTCTGGTTTGCCAGCGCGGTCATAAGGAATAAATTTCATGGTCATTTTGGTAAAGCTCAATGAAATGGATTCGCTTGGGCGATCACCGCCAGTGCTAACAGAGTATCCAGATACCATGCAGTCTTCCAGCTCATATTCCATGTAAGTGTTGATTTGGTCTGTGCCAACAGTACAAAGGTGAATTTGAACAGTTTTAGCTTTCCCAACACATGCTTCCGTAAATATGGCTGGGCTTGATTCGTCCATCATTTTAGTCACAGACACTTCACTGATGCTGGGTTTGCTGGCTTCCCGGTCTGCGCTGGTACCTACCGCAGATGAAATGGCGCGTCCAACACCCCATTGCATTGATGTGACATCAATCCAATCTTCGTGGCCTTTTGCAGTTACTTTACCTTTGATTCCCTCAATTTGCATATAAATGCTCATGTGTATTCTCCTGTTATTGCGTTATGTTGTTTGTATTTGTTATCAAATTAATTACTGTTGATGGTGCTACTATACCCAGAAAAAGGTAAATATACCTGTGAGATATATCACAAGTATTGAAAAAATAGGTGGATATTTTAAAATTGTTTTCGAGAATCATACAGCTAAACACTCGGCCTGATTAGATAACATTATGATAGTATAATAATATCAATAAGTTGATCAATTGTTTCTGATGCTGTTAAATGTCGAGAGCCACCTTGAATATTAGACTATCAAGCCTGCATTGAAGTAAAAATTTTACGAGGACACAAAATGTGTTCATTTTCCCTTCCGTTTAAACTATTTTCCAGGTTTGTGCCGGTAGGTGCGGACAAATGAAAGCCAAAGTAAATATCACATTTTTACTGATTGGCATTGGGGGCGGCATTAAAATAATTCTACAATTTTTTCTTATCCCGTTGACTAAGTGTCCGAGTAGGTTCTGATGAAGCACGCGATCATGTTTTCAGATATTGTGGGTAGCACACAGTTGTATGAAAAACTGGGTGATTCTGACGCCGCAGAATGTGTTAACCAATGTATATCCCGGATGTCTGAAATTGTACGATCTTATGGCGGAAACATTATCAATACCATCGGCGATGAGATTATGTGTTGCTTTAAATCTGCTGATCCAGCGGTTTTGGCAGCCAATCATATTCACGAAGCCTTTTGCTCAGAAGCGGTAACCGGTTTTGATATTAAAATTTCACTTCGCATTGGAATTGACTACGGTGAAATAGTCACTCGGGATAATGATGTATTCGGCGATGTGGTAAACGTTGCTGCACGTATTGCCAATATTGCGGTTGCTAATCAAACCATAGTATCCGAAAAGTTGATAATGGGGCTTTCCTATGACTTGAGAAATAAAACACGAAAATATGATCGGATTGCAGTAAAAGGAAAAACAGATTTGTTAACCCTGTTTGAGGTGATGAGAGAGGATCGTGACGTAACGGTTATGCGAAATTCCATTACTTCGACCCACGGTAATATCGTACAAAGTCTTCATCTTATCTACAAAGGTAAAAGTGTTACGCTTCAAAGCAATTCCAAAGCATTTGTTCTGGGGCGAAGTATCAATAGTGATTTGGTCGTGGAAGGTGGTTTGGTTTCCCGCTCCCATGCTTATTGTGTTTATCGCCGGGAAAAATTTATTCTTATTGATCAAAGTACTAATGGGACATTTGTTAAAACTGCGGAAGGCAGGGAAGTGTATTTACGACGAGAGGAAATCCCACAGATTGGCCGTGGAACCATTTCTTTAGGTGAATCCGCCCGAATGGATAATGGGCAAGTTTTGCAATTTATTTGTGTGTAAAATTCAGCTTGAAAAAAGCAAAAGTCATTCACAGTATTGAGTGTAAGATATTCAGAAGAAAGGTGACTTTAAAAAGCTGACGTTATTCTCAACTAATGTTTCACTAATCGTATTTTCAGCATATCCTTATTTAAAATTCAGCTGGTTTCTTTTAATATCGATAGGCAAATGAACTATGCTTATTTATAATCTGATTTTCACAGTCTTCCACAACAATATCCCAGGTACTAAAATATTGCACACTAAGTTATTT
>JALVDO010000551.1 GCA_027008975.1 Saprospiraceae bacterium
TGTAGTTACAGTAACTTTAGTGGTGGCCAATGAATGTGGAGAAGATACCTATACTCAAAATATTAATATTTTAGACCAGCCAATTGCAAATGTGACTTTTGCAGAAACCGGTATGCCTTCCAATACGGATACTACCGCCTGCTCTCCCTTTAACGTCACCTTTGATAATAGCCTCTCTGACAACGGATCTTCCTATCACTGGGAAATAACCCTCAACGGCTCAGAGGTATTGGATAGCCTTGCCTTCTCTAATACCGATTTAGAATATACCTTTAATTCTCCCGGTACTTATATTGTGACGATGACCACCAATAGTGTTTGTGATAATGTGAGCTGGTCACAACTCTTCACAATAGAAGAAGGACCGGCGGTGAACCTCATTCCACAAGATCCTACTTGCGAAACCTTTTTTTACACCCCCAATGTCATTTATTCAGGTGGGGATATTGATACCTACCAATGGACATTCGACGGGGGAAACCCAATGACCTCCACAGAACCCACCCCGACCGATATTGAATTCAGTGCGATCGGCCCACATCCTGTTTCTTTAACGGTCACGAGTACTTGTGGAACACAAATGGCTCTTGATACTTTTTTTATTCTTGATCAACAAACTGCCCAAATTTCCTTTGGAGATACAACGATATGTTCCTTAGATGGCGATATTGTTTTTACCGCAACACCGGATGGGGGCGAATGGAGAATTGATGGTGTTTTATTTGATGGTACAATTGATCCGGAAGACTTTGACGGCGGCACCTACGAGATTTCCTATGGACTGGAACCATGTATCACTACCGATAGAATCAACCTAACTATTCTAAAAGCCGATATCGACATGCCCGATGATACGGAAGTTTGCCTGGATGATTCTCCGGTTACATTTATGGCTGCGCCTCCCGGCGGGATATGGTCAGGTACCGGCGTGACTCCGGCAGGAGTCTTTGACCCGGCAATTACAGGGGTAGGAACTTTTACCCTACATTATGAAATTGACAATACTGAATTCCCAACCTGCTCTAATATCGACTCTTTTCAGGTGACGGTCTCGGAACTGCATGTTGATTTTGAAGTGACGAGTTGCGAGGGTAATACCCTTTGTTTTGACACCTTGAATACTTCGAATTTCACCGGTATTTCATGGGATTTTGATGGGCTGGGAACAAGTAGTCAATTGACTCCTTGTTTCACCTTTCCCAATGCACAAAGTTATGACGTGACGGTTACCATTATGAATGGAAACTGTGATGCTTCTATCACCAAAACAGTAGCCATCGAACCACCTCCCGTCGCAGACTTCAACCTTAATTACAACATTGACGGATGCTCCCCTTTGAGTGTCGAAATTATAAATAATTCCTCGCCGGCCGGTAGCCTGATCTACGAATGGTTATTGAATGGCGAAGTCTTCTCCACAGAAGAAAACCCGAATGCACAATTGTTGGAAGCCATCACACAGGATACCATTTTTGAAATCCAGTTGACGGTGAGCAATGATTGTTCTTCGGATACTCAGACGGAGAGCATTTTGGTACATCCCCGACCTGTTTCTATCTTTGGTACGGATCAGAATCAGTATTGCTCGGGAGATACCGTCCGATTGGCAAATATATCCTATGGTAATGTAGATACTTACGAGTGGTTTTTAAACGGCAATTCCATTTCAACGGATTCTATTGAACCTATTATTAGTTACTTGACAGACATGACGGATACCATTGAAGTCTGCCTAATTACAACCAATGATTGCGGTATAGATACGCTCTGTCGGGATATTGAAATCATTCCAACTGACGTCAATGCCTTTTTTAATACTTCCCCTACGAGCGTTTGCGCAGGGGATACTGTTTGGTTTACCAATTTCGCCACCAATGGAGTTCCCGTTTTTTATGATTTTGGCGATGGCAATAGCACTTCCAATCCGAATCCCTTTCATATATATCAGGATACCGGTACTTATATCGTGATTCAACGGGCTTTCGGCTGTGGTTCTGATCAGTTTGAAAAGGTGATTGAGGTACACGATCCGCCCATTGCCAGTTGGGTAAGTCCTGCATTTGGCTGCCCCGGTAGCATGCTGTTTTTCGAAAACACGAGTGCTAATGTCATGCGATTTGAATGGGATTTTGGAGATGGCAGTCCTATCTCGGAAGAGGAGTCGCCTAATCACGCTTTTTTTAGTTCGGGAGTCTATCAAGTATGTCTAACCGTTTTTTCGTCCGAAGCCGATGGATGTGCAAATACACTATGCCAAAATGTGGAAATTTTTGAGCCGCCGGTTGCCGGGTTTACTCAACCTGATTCCATTTGTTTTGGCGATACGATTCAGATTAACAACACGGCTATTGGAGGAAGTGTACTGATGTGTGATTTTCAGTTTGGGGACGATAATCAAAGTGACCTTTGTACCCCGTCTCATGTTTACTCCAATCCGGGTGTTTATGTTGTCACACAAATTGTAACTGATCAAAATCTATG
>JALVDO010000552.1 GCA_027008975.1 Saprospiraceae bacterium
AAACCTCTGCCGCAACGGTATCCGCATTGGTATTCAATAATTGTCCCTCACCATCGTGCGTAATGGCATTAAAAACAGGAGTCAACCCCAACCGTAAAAAACGTCCAATTATATCGCCATTGACACCAATGACATCACCCACCCAACCGTAGTCGATTTTCGTAACGGGTCGTTTGACGGAGCGAATACAATCCGCATCAGCACCCGTCAGTCCAATGGCATTAATGCCAAGGGCTTGCAGCTGTACGACAATTTTTTTGTTAACACTGCCGGCATATACCATTGTGACAATATCTAAATCTATATCAGTCGTGATGCGTCTACCCTCGTGCATCTGCGGGCTGTGCCCCCACTTTTTACTAAGATCAGAAGCCGTCTTTCCACCCCCGTGTATGAGTATTTTATACCCCGGCAATCGGGCGAAATCACCCAGAAAAGAGTGTAAAACATCCGCATTATCGATAATATTACTACCAACTTTCACCACTGTGAGTTTATCCTTCATACCCCAACATTTTTAATAAAACGGCTTGTG
The DNA here is from genome assembly GCA_027008975.1 of Saprospiraceae bacterium. Taxonomy (GTDB): domain Bacteria; phylum Bacteroidota; class Bacteroidia; order Chitinophagales; family Saprospiraceae; genus JALVDO01. The sequence continues at coordinate 536 of JALVDO010000552.1, forward strand.
CAGCATAGGTTCGGTTATTGGCTTGTTCAATGACTATAGACATTGGTTTATCCAATACATCATCGCTGACTACCACATTCCGACGTACCGGCAAGCAATGCATAAACTTGCCATTATTAGTCAGTGCCATTTTGTACTGTGTGACTATCCAATCCTCGTGTCCGGTTGCTTTTTGTCCGTAATTCGAGTACGACGACCAATTTTTGGCATAGACAAAATCGGCATTCTGAAAGGCTTCCTCCTGGTTGTTGGTTACCTTACATCCTTTGGTAAAGTCGGGAGATAAATCCATACCCGTAGGGAAAGTAATGGTCAAATCCACATCGGCGACCTGCATCCATTGCACAAAAGAATTGGCAACCGCCTGCGGTAAAGCACGCGGATGCGGCGCCCACGTCAATACGACCTTAGGGCGGGAGTGGGCTTTATGTTCATCGATTGTAAGCCAGTCTGCCAACGATTGAAGGGGATGCAATGTAGCGCTTTCCAGCGAAATAACAGGCACTGAAGCATATTCGATGAATTTTTTCAGAATAGTCTCTCCATAATCATCCTCCACGTCTTTTAAGCCGGCAAAGGTGCGCACACCGATGATATCACAATATTGCGAGATGACAGCTGCCGCCTCTTTAATATGCTCTTGCGTCCCCTGATCCATCACTGTGCCATTCGCCAACTCTATTGTCCAACTATCACTGTTAAAGTTCATCACCATGACATCCATGCCCAGATTCAAAGCCGCCTTCTGTGTACTCATGCGCGTACGCAAACTCGGGTTAAAGAACAACAGTCCCAACGTTTTATTTTGTCCGTAATGACGGTGAGCAAAGGGCTGTTTTTTAAGCATTTTAGCTAATTTCATTAATTCGGAAGGCTGTCTTACGTCCTTGACGGAGATGAATTGCTTCATGATAATAATGTTTTTAATGCGTTAAAAAATGGCTGTATATTCTCGCGGGTAATCGTCAGCGGTGGTAAAATTCTAAGCAAGTTGGGATTAGCTGAGGAGCCAGTTAGAATATGATGTTCGAAGAGAAGTGCTTTGCGCAAATCTTTTATGGGAAAGCCCAACTCAAGCCCCAGCATCAATCCTCGTCCTTTCACCTGCCTCACCCGAGGTAGGGTGGAAAGTTCGGCTGCGATTTCAGCGCCAATCTTTTCGGCATTTTCAAGCAAGTTCTCAGCCTCAATCACTTCTAATACCGCAAGCCCTGCAGCACAAGCAAGATGGTTACCCCCAAATGTAGTGCCGAGCATCCCATGGGCTGCTTCAAACGCGGGAGCAATCAACACCCCAGCCAAGGGAAAACCATTCCCCATTCCCTTTGCCATCGTAATCAAATCCGGCTTAATACCACTGTATTGGTGAGCAAAAAATTGGCCGCTTCGTCCATAACCACTTTGTACTTCATCCAATATCAATACCGCACCACTTTCCTTGGTCAGTCCGGACAAATGATTCAAAAACACCTCAGAGGGCATATCCAATCCGCCAACGCCTTGAATACCTTCCACAATAACAGCCGCCACATCCTTCGCCGCAAGTGCCTTTTCCAATCCGGTCTCATCGTTTAATTCGAGCCATTCCACCGGAAAATTATCCCGATTGAGTGCGGCAGACAGCCGTGGGTTATCGGTCACATTAACCGCCGCACTAGTCCGTCCATGAAAGCTCCCCTTGAAGGCAACTATCTTCCGTTTTCCCGTATGAAAGGATGCTAATTTCAAGGCATTTTCGTTGGCTTCAGCTCCGCTATTACATAAGAAAAGTCGATAATCGGGATAGCCGCTCTGGCGGGTTAGCCGCTCTGCCAATTCCGCCTGAATGGGCATATTAATAGAATTGGAATAAAACCCAATTGACTTCAATTGCCGTTCGATTCGCTCTACGTATTTCGGGTGAGTGTGCCCAATGGAAATCACACCATGCCCTCCGTATAAATCG
>JALVDO010000553.1 GCA_027008975.1 Saprospiraceae bacterium
CGTCGGTGTTGTATTGATGGGGCCTACCACTGGTATCAGAGAGGGCTCAAAAGTGCACCGTACCAAAAAAATCGCTTCGATCGAAGTAGGTGAGGGGATGTTGGGGCGCGTCGTTGATGCACTTGGTAACCCAATTGACGGAAAGGGCGAGATAAAAGGTAAGAAATATAGAATGCCTATTGAGCGCAAGGCACCGGGTGTGGTTTTTCGTCAGCCTGTGAATGAGCCTTTGCAAACCGGTATTATGGCAATTGATGCCATGATTCCGATTGGAAGGGGACAGCGGGAGTTGATTATTGGTGACCGCCAGACGGGTAAGACTGCTGTGGCAATTGATACCATCATCAACCAAAAAGAGTTTTATGACCGAGGAGAGCCCGTCTATTGCATCTATGTCGCTTCCGGGCAAAAGGCATCTACAGTTGCACAGGTAGCCAAGACGCTCGAAGAAAATGGAGCGATGGCTTATACTATTATCGTATCGGCGTCGGCTGCAGATCCTGCGCCTCTTCAGTTCTATGCACCTATGGCAGGAGCTGCGATTGGCGAGTTTTTCCGCGATACCGGTCGTCCGGCTTTGATTGTCTATGATGATCTGTCAAAGCAGGCAGTAGCTTATCGTGAGGTGTCGTTGTTATTGCGTCGTCCTCCCGGTCGTGAAGCCTATCCGGGTGATGTGTTCTACCTACACTCGCGTTTATTAGAGCGGGCTGCGAAGATTATCAACGACGATAAGATTGCGCGAAGCATGAATAATATCCCCGAGTCCTTGAAAAATGCTAAGGATGAAAATGGGGAGCCAATGGTAAAAGGCGGGGGATCTTTGACGGCGTTGCCAATAATCGAAACGCAGGCAGGTGACGTGTCCGCTTATATCCCTACTAACGTGATTTCCATTACAGACGGTCAGATATTTTTGGAAACGAATCTGTTTAACGCCGGTATCAGACCAGCGATTGACGTAGGGGTATCTGTATCTCGTGTGGGTGGTTCTGCACAGGTGAAGTCTATGAAGAAAGTAGCCGGTACATTGAAGCTCGATCAGGCGCAGTATCGTGAGTTGGAGGCGTTCTCCAAATTTGGTTCTGACCTTGATGCAGCGACTAAGGCCGTATTGGATAAAGGTAAGCGAAATGTGGAGATATTGAAGCAACCACAGTACTCGCCGCTTCCGGTTGAGAAGCAGGTGGCTATTATTTACGCCGGTACCAAGGGGTTGTTGAGAGATGTTCCTGAAGATAAGATTAAGGAATTTCAAAATATCTTCCTGATGACAATGGAGAAGTCTCATCAGGGCATTTTGGACAACTTCAAAGCAGGTAAGTATGAAAAGGACGACCTGAAGGTAGTTGAGCAGGTAATCAATGAGATTACACCGCAGTTTAGTTAGGATTTTTGTAAAACTACTTACCATTTTATAATCAATAGAGAATATGGCAAATTTAAAGGAAGTTCGTGATAGGATTGCGTCAGTGCAGAATACGGAGCAGATAACCAAAGCCATGAAAATGGTGGCGGCGTCCAAATTGCGACGAGCACAGCAGGCAATTACTCAGATGCGTCCATATACCAATAAACTCAACGAGATGTTGCGCAATATCCTTTCCAATTTGGGAGGAGATGCCAACACTTCTTTTGGTGTCGAAAGACCGGTTCATTCCGCCTGTATGGTTGTCATTACCTCCGATAGGGGGTTGTGCGGTGCTTTTAACGCCAATATTTTGAAAGCGGCAGTCGCCAAGATAGAGTCCGATTATGCAGATGTTCGAGCGAACGGCAAACTTTCAATACTCTGTATCGGGAAAAAGAGTTATGATTTTTTTAAGAAAAACTATGCTGATTGCAAGATTCTGAACGACTTCGTTGATTTATTCCACGATTTGAGTTATGATAATGTCGCACGGGTATCTAATAAATTGATGACTGCCTTTGAGGATGGTTCTTATGATAGCCTTTCTGTAGCTTATAGCCGATTTAAAAACCCGGCGGTACAGATTCCTGAAGTAGAACAATTCCTGCCGGTGGCGAAAATGGAAGCCGGAGAAGAAAAGAAATCCGGCATGCTTGCCGATTATGTATTTGAGCCGGATAAGGATGAGTTGCTGGAGCAGTTAATTCCGAATATCATTCGAGCACAATTCCATAAATTCATGCTGGATACCCACGCCTCTGAGCACGGCGCGCGAATGACGGCGATGGATGCTGCCACGGAGAATGCAAAAGACCTGATTAAGGAGCTCAAATTGCAATACAATAAAGCGCGTCAGGAGGCCATCACCAATCAAATTTTGGAGATTGTTGGCGGTGCCGCTGCTTTGGAAAATGGGTAGTAGTTTTTTTAAAAGAGAGACATAAATATAAAAGAAGACTACCTTTCGGGGTGGTCTTTTTTTGTTTGGGAAATGGAATAGCTAAATAATCCTTGACAATTTGATGAAAATGTAATAACTTTGTAATTACATTTAAATACTTAGTTAT
>JALVDO010000554.1 GCA_027008975.1 Saprospiraceae bacterium
CTGCATACCGAGACAGATACCAAAGAAGGGGATGTTGTTTTCGCGTAGGTATTCAATGGTTTTAATCTTGCCTTCGATACCCCGTTCTCCAAAACCCGGAGCGACCAAAACGCCATCAAAGTTTTTTAATTTAATAGCCACATTTTCCGCTTCGGTTAAAGACTCCGAATGGATGGGAGTGACGTTGACTTTGCATTCATTAATAGCTCCTGCATGGATAAATGCTTCATAGATGGACTTATAAGCATCCTGCAATTCGATGTATTTTCCAACCAGCGCAATATTGACCTCATGGATGGGATTTTTGAGTCTACCCAAAAAGTCCTTCCAGCGATTGAGGTTGATTTCTTTTTTCTTTTTGATAGCTAATTTTTGAAGGACGATGGCATCCAATTTTTCTTTTTGCATCAGTAAAGGAACATCGTAGATGGTTGGGGCATCTAGTGCTTCAATAACGGAAGCGACCTCTATGTTACAAAACAGTGCAATCTTTTTTCGCAACTCCAATGGCAAGTCATGCTCGGTACGGCAAACCAGGATGTCGGGCTGCACGCCCAGCTTTTGTAATTCTTTGACAGAATGCTGTGTTGGTTTGGTTTTCAACTCCTTGGCTGCGCGTAGATACGGGATTAATGTCAGGTGTATAACGAGGCAATTTTCGCGCCCCAAATCCCAAATCAACTGTCGAACAGCCTCTACATACGGAAGCGACTCTATGTCTCCGACTGTACCTCCAAGCTCGGTAATGACGAGCTCAAAATCGCCGGACTCGCCGAGTAAGAGCATCCGGCGCTTGATTTCGTCCGTAATGTGTGGAATAACCTGAACGGTCTTGCCGAGGTAATCTCCCGCCCTTTCCTTGTTGATAACCGTCTGATAAATCCGTCCGGTAGTGACGTTGTTTGCCTGTGAAGTAGCAACGTTCAGGAAGCGTTCATAATGTCCGAGGTCAAGATCTGTTTCGGCACCGTCATCGGTTACATAACACTCTCCGTGCTCGTAGGGATTGAGGGTGCCGGGGTCAACGTTGATGTAAGGGTCGAACTTTTGGATGGTGACGGAAAAACCTCTTGCCTGAAGTAATTTAGCGAGGGAGGCTGCAATGATACCTTTTCCGAGAGAAGAGGTAACACCGCCCGTAACAAAAATATATTTAGCCATTAAAGTGTTAATTTATCGGCAATTCCCCATACAAGTTTATTGTGCGACCCCACCGGGGTCGAGAAGCATCTTTTGATGAATTTAGCTAACAAAGTTTGACCACTCTGTGGTCATTTTACGCACTTTTGACCACGGAGTGGTCACACTTTGTTAGAAAATAGCAATTTACGCCATTTCGACCCCAGCGGGGTCGCACAAGATGTTAAACAATTGTCCATACGGAGAATTACCATTAATTTATATTACGGAATACAAAGGTAATGGTTTTCTAATAGTTTTTTATACTTTTGTATGGTTTTAGCAAAGATATATGAACTTTCCATTTTTCATAGCAAAGCGCATAGCGGTAGAAGATAAGGCATCTTTTTCCAAGCTAATCATTCGATTCGCTGTCATCTCGGTGGCGCTAAGCGTGGGCGTTATGATCGTATCTACGGCATTGATGTCGGGTTTTAAGACAGAAATACAGAAAAAAATCTTTGATTTTTGGGCACATATTCACCTGACGGATGCCAGCCTTAATCAGACTTTTACAGAGGCAAACCCCATTGATAAGAATCAGGAATTTATCCGGCTATTAGACACCATCAAAAAAGTCTCTTTTTACACGACGGTAGGGGAGGGCACTTCGGAGAAAGAAGTATTCGTCGAGAGTAAAAAAGGAATTCGACACGTGCAGTCTTACGGTATTATTCCCGGTATTATCAAGGTCAAAGACGAAATAGAAGGCGTCATCCTCAAAGGTGTCGGTAAGGATTACGATTGGGAATTCCTCGCCAAATACATCAAAAAAGGACGAGCGCTCAATCTTCCGGACAGTACTTTATCGAGAGAAATATTAATATCACAACAGACTGCCAACAGACTGAAATTAGATACAGGAAGTACATTCCTCATCGTTATTCCCCGGCAAAATGAATACCTGAAGCGACGATTCACCGTCAGTGGTATTTATAAAACCGGACTGGAAGAATACGATACTCGCTTTGCATTTATCGACCTGCGGCAGGTACAGAAACTACGGGGCTGGAAAGAAAACGAAGTCAGCGGAATTGAAATATTTGTCGAAGACCTCGACGATTTGGATATCATAACCGAGTACATCTACTACGACTTGCTGCCGACCAATATGTATGCAGAGACGGTCAAGGACAAATTTCCTCAAAACTTCGAATGGCTGGAACTACAGGATATTAACGAGGTGGTTATTCTTGCGCTGATGATTATCGTCGCCATTATCAATATGATTACCGCTCTGCTGATTCTTATCATCGAACGTACCCAGACGGTCGGCATATTGAAGGCATTGGGTAACAA
>JALVDO010000555.1 GCA_027008975.1 Saprospiraceae bacterium
ACCAAGAGCATGAAGCAAAAAGAAAAAACTACTCCCGAATAAATTTATTCAAAAAGCGCTGATTATCTTCGGTTATTTGGATCCAGTAAATTCCTTCTGGCAAGTCATCAATGGGAACGGTTGTACCTTTTTGCGAAAGCGTCTTGACTAACTGGCCGGTCGTATTAAAAATTTCTATTTGTCTGGTCACTTCTTTTTTGGTTTGGAGATGAATCTCCTGGGTCGCCGGATTAGGGTAGATGAATAGGTCTTTCCCCTCGAATCGAACAAGGGCGACATTGCTGTAATCAAATTTTCCATCATAATCGACCTGCTTGATTCGGTAGTAGTTATTTCCGTTTTTTGGTGAAGTATGAACGATGCTAAATGACTTGGGAAGTACCCAATCACTATCTGCCGGGATGGTTTGAATGGTCTGAAAATGGATGCCATCGATACTATGCTCTACAATAAATTTATCATTGTTGACTTGTTGGGCGACCGTCCATTGTAACAATACGTTTCCGTGTTGCTTACGGGCGGTTAGTGGGTTCAGCCATTCGACGGCAAGGGGAGTAGCTGCAAAAATGGCTTGTATCTCCGCCTGAGAAAGCGAATAATTGTAAATGCGAACATCGTCCATCTTGCCATTGAAGGAATGTGTAGTGGCATTGGAAGCACCGACGTACAGATTGGCTTGAGCTGAGCCCAAAACGCCATTGACTTGCTCATCGACGACTTTGACGGCATCGACAAATATTTTGGCATGTCGCCCATTGTAAGTGGCGGTGACCAATTTCCATTGGTTGACGGGAAGTGAATTGTTAGGAGATTGTACAAGACCGGCGGTGAAAGGGGCATGCAATCCGATTGCTCCGGTATTACTTACGCCAAAACGCCAGTCATTGCCCCGCCCTACAAAAACCTGCTCCGGTTCGTTATTATTAACGCCTGCCCATTTGACCCAGGCCAAAACGGTAAAGTTCATATCAATATCCAAATTACTATTGGCCGGTGTTGGTACGGTGATATACCGGTCATCCGGAGCGAATTCCAAGCCTTCATTTTCGATACCGGAGGTAGAAGTTGCTGCCGTAATCGTACCGTCGTGGTTGAAGTCGGATAAGTCATTGATGGATGCATTATTTATCTCAGCGGCGTCCATATTCCAAAAGGCCATTTCCCTGCGATTGAGGGATGTATTGTTGGTGATGGTCTGTCCGGCATTGGTGATTATGAAGTTATCCATGATGTTGCCATGTTCGTAATTATCATGGACATTGTTGTTTGTCCCTGCATTGTACATGAAATAAATTAGCGAACCACCTGCTAAGTTGTTATCATAAAAGTAGTTGTGGTGTACATTATTATTGGAGTTTGTGAAGGCGGCATGAAAGTGAATAACTCCATCTCTAACCGAATTGTCACTAAAAATAGTTCCGCCCACTTTATTGACGAAAATATTATTTCTGATTTCATTGTCTTTGCTGCCAATTAGGAGACCATTTCCGTCAAAAACATTGTTTTTAATGGTTGAATTTCCAGTTAAGGCAACGGTATTGGTGAGCTCAATTCCAAAGCGATTATTGTTTTTAAAAAGACAAGCTTCTACTACCATATTTTGGTATCCGTGACTGCCCTGATCCGGTTCAAAATCAATACCTGCTTCGGGGAGATGTCCGTGGGCATTGATAAATTCACAGCCGATGATTTTAAAATTTTCACCGGAAATGACACTCATATTATTTCGGAAAGCATTTTCAAGAATACAATTATGCATTTCGAAATCATTCATGAAAGGATCATTCCCTTCGTTAGGGGTGTCGTAGGACTCAATGTAAACATTATCCATTACGGAATTGATTAGATGTAGGTTGTTTAACCTCAGTCCATTGCAGTTTTGCTCAATTTGTAGCAAATAGGAACCGGAGACTTCTTGTGTTGGATTTCGGGTAGCCCTATTGCCATCGAAGTCTAAGTTTTGGATCGTCAGATTTTTAGTGTCATAAATCCTGAATCCCCAACTGCCCCAGCCGATAGGTGTATTGTCCGGAATTTTGATTAGAGCGGGTGTTGTTCCGGAACTTTCGATGGTGTAGGTTCTCGTATTGGGGAAGTGATAAAGCTCAAGTCCCACGGCAAGGTAAGTTTTTCCGGATGTGAATTGTAGGGTGCCACCGTTTGTTTTTAGGTCATAAATAGCTTGCTGGATGGCGTTGCTATCGTCCGTGAGTCCGTCTCCTGCCGCATTATACGGAGGGTTATCCACATTAATCGTTTGGGCATGTACAAAAGATGACAATGCCGAGATGGCTACCAGCCAAAGGGTGCGTATCTTTTTCATTTATGTGTACTGTTTTTTAAGCTTCACAAAAATAAGCACTTTCCAACTACTAATATTATATTCAACGTATTAGTTGTTCGATACCCTCCTCCATGAAAAAATACTCTCTGCTGGCACCAACACAATTAAGAATTAAAAACCAGTCTGCTCG
>JALVDO010000556.1 GCA_027008975.1 Saprospiraceae bacterium
TTTGACGGCATGGAGCCCTTTACTTTTTTGATGATGGATAAGGGCGAGCTATGGGAACTGCGTTGGATGGGAGAAGAGATGACCTTCCGGCAGTTAGACACCAATAATCGGCATATTTGGTCATCGGCGACTCTCTACGATGCAGAAATGCAGCAAAAACGCCGTAGTTGGTTTGATGATTGGGAGCGAAAGGGGGATTTCTCGGCAGCTTCCATCCTCGATTTCCATCGGAATGGGGGCGAGGGTAATCCTTATTTCGACATTGTAATGAATAGAAACAACATCGTCTGCTCGATTAGTATCACACAGATAATCGTATCCGAAAGTTTATTACTGACCCACCTCAACCTGATTGACGGAACAGTAAAAAAACGGAATTTAATCGTAAAAAATGAAAAAGTTTGTGGCTAGAAAACCAGTTGACTTAGATGTTGGCAAAGGCTGGGAGTACTGGTCGAGTTGGAGCTTTTATTTGCCTCTTGTTCCGTTCTTTTTGATTCAGGGGTTGCGCGCTATGCATCCCTGCTTTTTCACAGCGACCAATCCCGGTATTTACACCGGTGGCGTAGGTATCGAATCCAAGTACAAAACCCTAAAGCTCATCCCTGAAAGATTCCGCCCCAAGATGGTTTTGTTCGAGGTCAATACGGACATTAATATGTTGGAGAAGATGATAAAAGACGCAGGGCTTACCTTTCCGCTTATCGCAAAACCGGATATAGGATTCCGCGGGCTTTTGGTCAAAAAAATACACACCCTAGCGGAACTAAAAACGTACCTCCAAACCTACGATTTGGATTTTATCATCCAGGAATTTATCGACCTGCCGGAAGAGGTTGGGGTAATGCACTATCGCTTCCCCGATGCCCCTCAGGGAGCAATAAATTCCATCACCCTCAAAACCTTCCTTTTTGTCGAGGGCGATGGTTCGTCTACCCTTTTGGAACTGATTGAGAATAAAGACAGAGCCTTTCGGCAAATAGACCGCCTGCGCCAAAGCCATGGACACCTCTTTGATACCATTCCCGCCGAGGGCGAGAAAATCCCTTTGGGAGAAATTGGAAATCATTGCAAAGGTACCCTCTTCCTAGACGGTCGCTACCTCATCAATGACAAAGTCGTCAGGGTCTTTGATAAAATAAACGAGGAGATAGAAGGCGTTTCCTATGGCCGATACGACCTTCGCTGTAAAAGTCTCAATGACTTAGAGACTGGCGAAAACATCAAAATCCTGGAGTTAAACGGTGTAGGTGCCGAACCAACCCACGTCTATGACCCCCGGAATTCTTCCTATTTTGCTATCATCCATGCCATTGCCACTCAGTGGCGAATCATTCGCCGTATCGGTGTCGCCAATATGAAGCGAGGCGGCTACGTGATGCGCCCCTGGCCGATGATACGCTCCTTGGTGGATTTGCATAGATACATTAAGAAGGTGCATGGGATGCGTTCAACAATGCGATAATAATTCCGATAATAGCCAATATTATAAATAGCACCAGCAATATGCCTATCAGCTTCAATGTTTTTATCAATAATTGACCAAATGTCAGATGGTACAATTTTTTATAGACGTAGGAATAATATAAAAACAGTACGATAAATACTCCATTCCCAAATATATTGATTCCTATCCATAGACTAAAACCAAACAGTATCACGCCAAACAAACTCGTCATGCTTTGTATGTAGGTGTTGATCACCAGATGCTCGCCATAATTGTATGGCTTTCTAAAAACGAAGAATGCAATTAAGGTGTAAAGTGGTAATAAAAGAAATGCAAAAAGATTGTAATATTTCAACTCAAATTCCATCATTCCTTTCGTGAGTTCATCTGGGCTATTGTAACCAAGGTATCTTCCCTTTTGAGCATCTTGAACATTAACAGATGAAGTTGAAATATCATCCATTTCCTCCACTCGATGAGCACTTATGTCTGAAGACAATTGTATAATTTCTTTTGGGAACTGGCTATAAACGAAGATCGAAAATGCCGTGATTATTGCAAAAAATGTAAAAGGATTGGTGTATTTTTTTCTGGTTCCATCTATGTACTCTCTTAAAACTGTGTGGGGCTTGTACAGCAAAAATCTCAAAGTAATAAAAAACTTACTATCCCATCCCAGCGCATCAAGCAAGTTGGAGAATAAGCTTTTCAGCGTTATTCGCTCTTTGACAACTTTTGCTCCACAATCGCGGCAAAAATTGTCACTGGCTATCATTTCGGAATTACAGTTTTTACAATTCATCTTCTTTTTTTATATGATTTCTTTCTCAACAGTTGTTAATGCTCAGCGGCAGTTAGCGCGGAGTTCGTATCCCAATAGGCGGCATGGTCGGTAGCTTATCAGGAAAAATATTCCCCTATTTTTAGATTAAATAGCAACAGTTCACAAATATACCCCATTTAGTCCATATCCCCAAAATATTTCGGCCAAACCACCTGTCGGGTGTGACCGCCGCATGATGT
>JALVDO010000557.1 GCA_027008975.1 Saprospiraceae bacterium
TTACGGTGGTTTTTGCGACTACAACTCCAATGATAAAAAACACGAATTAGAACTGGGGAACCTCCCAAAAGACAAGGAGTTCACCTATTACTTTGGGGTCAAATTTCCAACTCGTTCGGGCTATTTATTTGGAAAAATGCAGTTATCTATCTTCTTTTCCGTCATTTTGATGTTGACGACCCTGTTTTTTGTTTATACAATGTTTATCATCCTCCGGCAAAAGCGACTTTCAGAAATGCAAAAAGACTTCATCAATAACATGACCCATGAGTTCAAAACGCCCATTTCGACCATCAAAATCGCTGCTGATGTCTTTATCAATGATGAAGCGGTGCAAAAAGACCAGCGACTTTCGCGCTACGCCAATATCATCAAGGAACAGGATGACCGCCTAAACAGCCAGGTTGAAAAGGTACTACAAATCAGCAAAATAGAAGGTTCCGGTTTTGAATTAAAAAAGGAAAGAATTGACCTCATTCCCTTCCTCGAAAACACCATCAATAGCTGCCGGGTGCGGACGACAGAGTTAAACGGAAGCATAGAAACAGATATGCCCGACACGCCTGTATGGATATACGCCGACCCCGTCCACCTCGGTAACATTCTAAATAATTTACTCGACAATGCCATCAAATATCGCAGGGAAAATGTCCCCCCGGAAATAAAAATTAGCGTTGATGTTGCAAAAAATAAAATAAAACTTCGTATCTTAGACAACGGAATTGGCATCGAAGAGCATCATCTATCCAAAGTATTCAATAAATTCTTCCGAGTGCCGACGGGTAATATTCACAATGTAAAGGGCTTCGGACTCGGTTTGTACTACGTCAAAAGCATTTGTGATGCCCACCATTGGAATATTACAATTAACAGTGAAAAGGATGTGGGAACAGAAGTAACCATTGAAATGAAAAAAGCTTAAAAATGAGTGCAAGGATACTCTATGTAGAAGACGACCAAAGTCTGGGGTTTGTAACAAGGGACAATTTGGAGATTCACGGATACGAAATCGTACACAGCAGCGATGGCAACGACGCATTGGAACACATCAAGAACGAGACCTTCGACTTGTTTATTCTAGACGTTATGCTACCCGGCGTAGATGGCTTCCAACTGGCAGAGACCATCCGAAAAAAAGACCCGGAAGTACCCATCCTTTTCCTTACGGCAAAGTCCCTCAAGGATGACCGAATCAAAGGGCTAAAGCTCGGCGGTGACGATTACATCACCAAGCCATTTAGCATCGAAGAACTGATTTTGAAAATTGAAATTTTTCTCAAAAGAAGTAAGTTTACCAACCCCGGTATCCACCAAAAAATCAAATTGGGCAGCTATATTTTTGATTACCCAAACCTGTTGCTCATAAAAGGAGAAGAGCAAAAACACCTCACCCAAAAAGAGGCGGATTTATTACATTTTTTTGTTAAAAATAAGGGGCAGGTCGTTAAGCGTTCCACTATTTTGGAGAAGTTATGGGGACAGGATGACTACTTTATGGGACGCAGCTTAGATGTATTTATTTCACGCCTCCGCAAATATTTAAAAGCAGATGAAAACCTCAAAATTGAAAATATCCACGGCGTGGGATTTAAATTCGTTGAGATAGAAAAATAACCCCCATTTCTACGTCATTTTAATACAAAAAAACTTATCTTTGCGCTTCGATTGAAAATTATTGAGGGTCAGGCGTCATTTTGATGCCAAAATACCTTTGTATTAAAACAATATATTAGAATGGCAATCATAGGAACGATTAGGAAAAATTCATGGATTTTGGTAGTCGGTATCGGTGGCGCACTCGCCGCTTTTATCATCATGACCATGATACAAAACGGTAATAAAAACCGTAGTAACAACCAAATGAACATGGGAGAGGTCAATGGGAAGAAGATTTCCCGTAAGGAATTCGAAAGAACCTACAACGTCCTCTATGGCAACTCGCAGGGGGATGCCAACGGAAGAAGAGCATACCTTTGGAACTACTTCGTAGAGGAAGGAATCATCTTCGACCAAGCAGATAAGATGGGATTGGGTGTTAGCAAGGACGAAATGGCAAATTTAGAATTTGGTCCCACGCCAAGTAGAATCATTGTACAGCGATTTCCAAGCAAAAACAACCCTCAAGCTGTTGACCGGACGCAATTGAACAACTTCAAATCCATTATAGAAGAGCACCGTATTCAGGAGGCAATTCAAAACAGGGAAATAAGCCCTAATTTTGTCCCATTTTGGAAGCACCAAAGAAGAGAAATCACCAAAGACAGGCTACAGACAAAAATGGACAACCTCGTATCAAAAGCGATGTACGTACCTACATGGATGGCTAATATGGGCTTCAACGAGCAAAATGAGTTCATCGACTTTACTGTCACGAAAGTACCTTTTGACGAAATAGACCCATCTGAAATTAGCCTTACAGATGCCGATTATCAAAAATATGTTGACGAACACGCA
>JALVDO010000558.1 GCA_027008975.1 Saprospiraceae bacterium
ATCGAATTGTTCTTCCGTGAGTAAGCCCAACTCCAATGCGGCTTCTTTTAACGTCGTACCATCTTTGTATGCTTTTTTCGCAATCTTGGCAGCGTTGTCGTAGCCTATTTTAGTATTTAAAGCGGTGACGAGCATGAGGGAGTTATTCAGCATCTCAGTTATTCGCTCCTGGTTGACATCCAAGCCCATCGCGCAATTGGTATTGAAACTCTGGCAGGCATCGCCTATCAATCGGGCTGACATCAGAAAGTTGTAAATCATCATTGGCTTGAATACGTTCAGCTCAAAATGACCGGTCATACCTCCGATATTGATGGCAACATCGTTCCCGGCGACTTGTGCCATCGCCATGGTTAATGCTTCTGCCTGAGTAGGATTGACCTTGCCCGGCATAATGGAGGAGCCCGGCTCATTGGCAGGTATAACCAACTCACCAATACCACTTCGCGGACCGGAGGATAACATCCGGATATCATTGCCAATCTTCATCAATGAAGCAGCGAGGGTCTTTAATGCACCATGTGATTCGACGATAGCATCATGTGCGGCGAGTGCCTCGAATTTGTTCTCGGCAGTCACGAAGGGCAGTCCACTGAGTTGTGCGATATTTTTTGCAACGTTTTCGGCATAACCGGGAGGGGTGTTCAGTCCGGTGCCGACGGCAGTACCGCCCAATGCTAATTCGGAAAGGTGTGCCAGCGTGTTTTTGATGGCGCGGATACCGTGGTCTAACTGGGAGGCATAGCCCGAAAGTTCCTGCCCTACCGTTAGCGGTGTGGCATCCATAAAGTGAGTCCGTCCTATTTTGACGACACTCATAAATTCTTTTGATTTTTGCGTAAGCGTAGCTTTCAATGCTTCCAGTCCGGGGATGGTCGTCTCGACAAGCATCTTATAGGCGGCGATGTGCATCGCAGTCGGAAAAGTGTCATTGGATGATTGCGACTTATTAACGTCGTCGTTGGGGTGTAGGAATTTCTTTTCGTCTGTTAGTTTTCCTCCTTTTAGGACGTGGCCCCTATTGGCAATGACCTCATTGACGTTCATATTGGATTGTGTTCCGGAACCCGTTTGCCATACGACGAGTGGGAATTGGTCATCGAGTTTTCCGGCGAGTATTTCATCACATACCTGACCAATTAAATCTGCTTTCTCCTTGGGTAATACTCCGGCTTCGTAGTTGGTGATTGCCGCTCCTTTTTTCAGGATAGCAAAGGCGCGGATGATTTCAATTGGCATTTTTTGCCCTCCAATTTTAAAGTTTTGGAAGGAACGCTGGGTCTGTGCTCCCCAGTATTTATCAGCGGGTACATCGACGTAGCCCAGGCTGTCTTTCTCTTTTCTATAATTCATTTTATTTAGTTGTGTTTATTAAAAAATTATTCAATTATTTCCCGCAGAGGTCGCTGAGTTCTTGCAAAGGGGCATTCTCAATTATTTCCCGCAGAGGTCGCAAAGGTTTCGCAAAGGCACGCAAAGGTTCACGCAAAGTACGCAAAGATTCTCCCAATCTCTAAGTCTCTCAACTCATTCACTCATCCCTCCTTCGTCAGGATGCAGGCCTCCCTCCCTTCGGTCATGAGGCAGGCATTCAAATCCGTGTAAATTCTTTCAATCCGTGTCATCCGCGTTCCCTTTCATTCAATCATTCAATTTACCATCACAAAAGTAGCATGAAAATGCTTAAAAAACCGGTTATTTGTCATCTATTTTTGGTGATAAATGTTCTACCATAGAACACTTTGCCACAACTAAATGTTATTTTCCTATCAGCACAAAAACAAGACCATGGCATTCAATAAGAATTATTTATTAAAAGTGGATACCGCCTTAGTCGGGCAACGTATTGTCCTTCGTCGCTTTCGGGAAAATGACGGCAAGGCGCTGTATGAATTGGTGCGGGATAATACTGCTTTTATTGAAGACTATTTGCCCATGACACTGAAGTTCAATTCAACAAAAAATGAAGCGGAGTGGTTTGTTCGTCGCTCAATCGCCGATTGGCTGAATGCCCAGTCTTACACCTTTGGTATTTGGCACACTAAAACAGCCGGCTTGATAGGAATGCTGAAAATCTTCCATATCGATTGGCGCGTCCCCAAGGGAGAAGTTGCTTTTTTTGTTGACCACGAGTTTTCCGGACAGGGCCTGATGACTGAAGCACTGACGCTGGCTGCAGATTTCGCACTTACCGAATTGAAGATGGAGCGCTTATTTTTGCGAACGGCAGCAGACAATTACGGCTGCCTGAGAGTTGCACGGAAGTGCGGATTTCTCCGTGAAGGTATCCTGCGGAACGACTTTAAAACGCAAGCAGGCACCTTGATTGACTCCGTTATATTCGGTTTGCCAAAAAATAGTTAGTAGTTACGTTAGCGTTAGACTTCCGGCTCTCGAAGCATAGGCAATTTTACCCAGTCTTCTTCTTCGCTGCTGACGGATAAAAAGC
>JALVDO010000559.1 GCA_027008975.1 Saprospiraceae bacterium
AAGTGTTGAATTGAGAACCAATGAGCAAAACCAAAAGTACAAAAACTCCCTGCTCGACAACAACAATTTTGTGATTTTGGACATAAAGCTGAAAGAGGAGGTCAATACCGACATTTTTGGAAAGCTAAAGGCAACCTTGGGTATGCAGGGTAAGGTGAAAATCGGTGGTTATGCCAATGTGTTTTCCCTTAATAAAAAGGCAAAATTACACTTCATAGGGGAATACGATGGGTTCGGGGAGCAAACCATCAATCTGTATACTATCAAAAATATCGGACAGGAGGCACTACAACGCATATTCGAAGTGCCCGCCGATTTTAAGAGGCTGACCGAAAATCCCCAATACGATGTAGAGTTGTACGGCTTTAGGGATTACGTTCGTTATGACGTTAGTAATGCAGGTCTGACGGCAGCTATTCCATTGGGCAACAAGATGAATTTATTCGTTGGTACATTCAATACATTCAATAAAAGGGAAACCCTACTGAAGAATGATATAGAGTTCTTCAATGGGCGCAGCCCGTTATCGACCTCTCAGACGAATAGCCGGATGGAGTTCTCCACTAAAAATAAGGTGGAGCTCCGCTGGGACTCCGATAAGGTAAAGGCAAAATACAATATTAATTACGTTGGGAATCAATTTGTCGGAGACTCGGATAATCAAGGGGCGAACAGCTCGTATTTTTTTTCAGGGGACAATCGGAATGCCGATTTTTTTCACAACCTTTTGTTTGAGTTCAAACCGACGAAAAAAACGGGCTTTAAAATAGAGGCACTCTACAATTCGAACCGAGAGCAACAAAACCGCATCCTGCAGTACGAAGACGCTGATTATCAAATGTGGTTTGATAGCATCAATTCAGGGCTGTCATCGGATAATATCCGGCAAATATTCGATAATAGAAGGGTAAAAGCACTGGTGAACACTTCCTTGCAATATGTGTCTAAATTGGGTGTGTCCAATTGGGGATTGCGGTATTTATACCAAAAAGAGTCCATCGGGAAATTTGCAGAAACGAATTTGGATAAAACGGTTCATGTATTGGACGATAGTCCGTTCTCGGCGGTGTCAGCACCCCTGTATTATAGCCAACTATTACCTTATTTCTCGCATAGTATTACAGTCGGAAATATGTTTCTAAAAGGAAAGGTCGGTTATGGAATATCGACTTATCCGGATAAGAATTACATCAACAGGAAGAAGGAATTATTGGAGATAAAAGCACACCTGACGTATGATTTTAGCGAGTTCGATCAGTTGCGCATCAACTATTCTAAGCAGACCTCTGCTTTCCCGCTCTACGCGCTTGCTTCCGGCTATGATTTGTTGGATTATCTGACCATATCATCGCCCACTTTAAAGTCATTGGAGCCGACACCGGAGATAACGCTGACGGCCTCTTTCAACACTTCAATTTTTTACGGGTGGGGGATAGGTTTGGAGTTTTATAATTTGCTGGGTAAAGCAGAGAACGGACACCGGTATTTGTCGTTGGGTTCGCCTCTTATCATAAGCAATTATGACCAATTGGAGAACCGTTATTTTCTGTCTGGTGTCAAGATTGGAAAGGTATTTGAAACGCTGCCGATAACAATTCTGTTGGAGCCGGCCTATCTTAAAAACATTAGTCAAAATACCGATAACGAAGGTGCGCTATACCCGACTTATACGGATATACGAATGTTTAAAATGGTCATTAATTCCGACCTGCCCGAAAAACCCTATACCTTCCGGTTCACCACCAATTACAATGAATACCGCTTTGCCAATAAGTATCTGACTACCGAAAAAGACAAGATTAGCAAAATGTTGTCCATGAAGCTGACCTGGTCGCAGAGAATATTGGTTGATAAGGGTTTGTTCTACGTAGATTTGCGTCAGGTCAACTTCTTTGGGAGTGCCAAGGGACACAACATCAATATGAATGCCGGATTGAAGATACGATTACCAAAAATGGACATAGGAATCTCTGCCTATAATATATTCAACAAAAGCTTTTTTATCAAAGAGGGCATTCATCCCCTTTATAGCAGCTTTTCAAACCGTCAGTTGTTCAGCAGATATGTAAAATTAGGTGTGCAGTTTAAGTTGGATTGATTGGTGATGGGCTTTGATAACTAGAACTATTGATTTTTAACACTTAAATTCAAATAAAAATGAGATACGTTTTCATAACAGTACTTTTAGCCATTTCTTTATTTTTAAGTAATTGTAAAAAAAGAGAGGAACTTCCTGTATTCAACGAGTTAATGTTTAATATGGAAGACTTGGCAAAAAACGCAATAGACAAAAACAGGGTATGTTTGGCTCAGCCCATTGCAAAGTTATTTGCAGATAAAAATTTCAGGGAATATTTTAAATCATATTCAACTAATGAAGGTGAAGTTTGGAATAACGAGTTTGTTTTAGTCCAGCACCTGGATGATGAGATTAGGTCGGGAGTAACT
>JALVDO010000560.1 GCA_027008975.1 Saprospiraceae bacterium
TAAAAAACAAGCCAATGTTAATATCAAATGCCTGCAGCCCCTTGGCAAAAGGCGTTAATGAAAGGGCAATCAAGGAAGCAATAATGATAACAAAAGGTGCGAAGTTAAACAGAAAGGCATCTGCATTTCGCGTCATAACCGGTTCCTTCAACAACAGTTTGAGAGTATCTGCCGCCGTCTGCGCCAATCCCCATGGACCTACCCGATTAGGCCCGAGACGCAACTGAAAAAAAGCGCACACCTTTCTCTCCGCCAATACCAGAACAAGTCCAAGCAAGGCAAAAAAGCCTAGAAAAATAGCTCCGATAATAATCCATTCGACCAAGGATGCCATGCCTGGCGACATAGCCGATAATAAGCCTTCGTGAATGGATTTGACTAAACTTGTAAAATCATACATGGATAAAAATTTTTAAATAACCTTACCTATCAATATCCGGCATCACTAAATCCAGCGTGGACATACTCGCTACTAAATCGGCGATTTTTCCACCCGATGCAATGGTGTTTAACACAAATAAATTCGAGAACCCCGGCGACCGGAATTTCAGTCTGTAAGGATTCTTCTTTCCGTCACTAATAATATATACACCGAACTCCCCACGTGCAGTCTCTACTCGCTGATAAAACTCTCCTTTTGGCAATTTGATAACCGCGTTGGTCTTCGCCTGAATCTCTCCTTCGGGAATATTATCAATCAGTTGCTCAATGATGCTAATAGATTCCCACATCTCCAAAATACGAGCCTTATACCTCGCAAAGGCATCGCCTTCGGTCATGATTATTTCTTTAAATTCTACCTTGTCGTAAGCATGGTAAGGCGCTTTCTTTCGTATATCGCACGAAAAGCCGGAGGCCCTTCCAGATGGTCCCGTCACACCGTAAGCAATAGCATCTTCCCTAGATAAAACTCCAATTCCTTTCGTTCGCTCCTGAAAGATGACATTCCCTGTCAACAATTCATCGTATTCGGGCAACTTCTTCTTGAAGTGCTCGATAAACTCCTTGGTTCGCTTCTGAAAATTGGGGTGAATATCCTGCGCCAATCCTCCCGGCAGATTATAATTCATCGTCAGGCGGGCACCGCAGGTCTCCTCAAAAATATCGGTTATCATTTCCCGGTCTCTAAACCCGTAGAGAAAGGTTGTAATCGCACCTAAATCCATTCCCATTACACCCCACCACAATTGATGGGACGCCAATCGTGTCAACTCATCGATAATTGTCCGAATGACTTTCACGCGGTCAGATACCTCAATGCCAAGTGCATTCTCAACCGCCAGACAAACCGCTGCATTATTAATATGGCAGGAGAGATAATCCATCCTATCCGTCAGATGGACAATTTGGCGGTAGCTATCCTTTTCGCACATCTTCTCGATAGAGCGATGGATGTAACCAATATGTGGCTGAATATGCCTGACAGTCTCCCCATCGATGGTCAATACCAAACGAAGTACCCCGTGAGTAGAAGGGTGTTGTGGCCCCATATTGACGAAATACTCCTGACTCTCGAAGGGCTTATTGGTAGATACTTTATTTTTTTCTGCAACTTCCATTGATTACTCCTTTTACAGTTCTACAATGTTGATTTCATCCACATAATCCTTTCTCAAAGGATAGCCTTCCCAATCTTCCGTCAGCAATAACCGACGCAAATCGGGATGGTTATTGAATTTTATCCCAAAAAGGTCATAAGCCTCTCGCTCGTGAAACTCCGCGGTCGGCCATATATCACACACCGTATCAAGGACTGGATTTTCACGATCCTCAGTCCTCGCCTTCAATACGACGATATGTCCGTGTTTTGTAGATTCGAGATGGTAAACAACCTCGAGATGGGTAGGCCAATCGACTCCGGTAAGACAGAACAGGTAATCAAAGGCTGTTTCAGAATTTTCCTTCAACTCCTTCGCTACACGATGAAGTTCTGTCCGAGGAATAACAACCGTCAAAAATTGCTGCTCCTCGTCAAATTCAATCCCTTTTGCAAGGGGTGAAATAAAATCTATTAATGCTGCTTTGTCCATAAAGCTTGTTATTTTAAAGTATTAATAACCCTCATCAAATTTATCAATGGGGTTCTTTCTCTGTCCCGAGCGTTCGGTCTTAATTTTCTTTTGTAATTCCATGATGCCATATAGTAAAGCTTCCGGTCTGGGAGGGCAACCCGGCACGTAAACATCCACCGGAATCACGTGATCCGCTCCCTTGACAACGGAATAAGAATTGTAGAAAAATGGTCCGCCGGAAATAGCGCAGGCACCCATTGCGATGACGTATTTAGGCTCAGCCATCTGGTCGTAAAGGCGACGTAGAACAGGAGCCATCTTATTAACAATCGTACCGGCAATGACAATCAAATCCGCCTGCCTTGGCGTTGCTCTGGCAACTTCGGTGCCGAAGCGCGACCAATCGTGTCGGGCAGCCCCGGTTGACATCATCTCGATGGCACAACAACTCGTACCAAAGGTCAGTGGCCAAAGCGAATTTGCCCGGCTCCAATTGACTACCTTATCAATAGAAGTTATTAGTATATTCCCTCCGTTACCGGCTGGGATGACCGTTCCTATTTCGTGTTCTTCTATATTACTCATCCTAAAAATATTTTGTAACTCAAGATACGGTAACTACTCCCACTCCAATGCCTTCTTCTTCCAGGCGTACAGTAATCCAAGTCCTAGTATTACCAAAAAGACCAATGCCTCAACAAAGGCTATACCTCCAACTTTTTTCATAACGACTGCCCAGGGAATCAAAAAAACCATCTCGACATCAAAAACCAAAAACAGAATGGCAAAAAGATAGTATCCCACTTTGAACTGAACATGGGTTGGTCCTTCCGTCGGAATACCGCATTCATAAGGGTCTTCTTTTTGGCTATTCTGTGATTTTGGTGCGAGCAGAGCGGAAGCAATCATAGCTCCCCCTACGAAAATAACACCCGCAATAAAAAATACAATTATCGCTTCTAATCCCATGATTATTATTTTTCAATTATTCAACAGTCCAAGAATCTCCGGACAGCAGCAAATCATCAACTGATTTAAACTTGGAATGACTCGTCACCTCCTCCATTTGTTCTGCCACCCTGTCACCCAGCGTAATCTCATCAACTGCGCGAATAACCCCCATCACCATTGGCGACTGCAACCTCGCTAACATCAGATGCATGGCCATATCTTTTTCCTTAGCATCGTGGATAAGAATATCCTCCTCTGTAACACCATCCTGGCCAATGGTTACTACTTCGAGTTTTAAACCATTGAGGCGAAGACCTTTATTCTTTTCCTTTCCAAAAATCATAGGCTTGCCGTGCTCCACCCAGACCTGCTGGTCATCGCGAACATCCTTGTGAACGGTACCATCAAAAACGCCATCGTTGAAGATGACACAATTCTGTAACACTTCAATAACCGATGTCCCGTGAAAAGCCTCGGCTTCCACAAAGGTAGCTGTCAATTCCTTCGGTCTATTACCGGGGATACGAGCAAAGAATCGGGCGTTGGCTCCCAACGCGAGTGTGCCCGGGTGAAAAGGCTGTTGAGTATTACCATAAGGAGAAGATTTTGTCCTCATTCCCAATTCTGTTGTAGGAGAGAACTGCCCCTTTGTCAATCCATAAATCTCATTATTGAAGAGAATCAGATTCAAATCAATATTCCTGCGGATAACGTGTATAAAGTGATTTCCTCCAATTGCCATTGAGTCTCCATCTCCGGTAATAACCCAAACGCTCAGCTCGGGATTTGCGAGCTTAACACCTGTGGCAATAGCCGGTGCACGTCCGTGAATGCTGTGCATTCCGTAAGTATTCATATAATAAGGAAAGCGGGAAGAGCACCCGATTCCGGAGATAAAAGCAAATTTCTCTTTACTAACACCCATTTGTGGCAAAGCTTTCTGAACGGAGCGAAGAATAACATAATCATCGCAGCCCGGACACCAGCGTACTTCCTGGTCGCTCGCCATGTCTTTATATGTATAGGTAGGATTTTCCATCTTTTTATCTTTTTTTAATTTAGGTTAAGGACTATTCAGCCTTTAATAACTGATTGAACTTCTGTACCAACTCCATAATCGTGAATGGAAGTCCCTGAATCTTATTATATTTCAGGAATGTATGACCGGGGTACCTGCCTTGTAACACGAAGGCCATCTGTCCCAAATTCAACTCACAAACGACGATTTTCTTAAACCGACTAAATACTTCCGCTGTATTTTTAGGCATCGGATTGATGTAATTGAAGTGGACATATCCAACTTTATCACCTGTCTCATTCATATAATTGACAGCGGTATGGAGGCTACCATAAGTGCCACCCCATCCGACGACTAATAAATCACCCGATTGTGCGCCCTCTACTTCTAATTCAGGAATGTAATTTTCGACGCGCTTAATTTTCTCTGCACGAATTTTAGTCATTTCTTCGTGATTAGCAGGAACGTAGGAGACATTACCGGTCAATTGGTCTTTTTCCAAACCACCAACGCGGTGTTCAAACCCGGGCATTCCCGGTATTGCCCATTCTCTTGCAAGCGACTCTTTATCGCGCTGATAAGGCATCCAGTTGCCTGCTTCTTCGGGCTTTACGAATCGAGGCTTTATATCCGGCAGTTGATCCATCGTCTCAATTCTCCATGGTTCGGAACCATTGGCGATGTAGCCGTCTGTCATCAAAATAACAGGTGTCATATGCTCCAAAGCCAGCTTTGCAGCCCGATAAGCAAAATCAAAACAATTAGCAGGTGTGCTTGCCGCAACAACGATAACGGGGCTATCTCCATTTCTACCAAAAAGGACTTGTAGTAAATCCGATTGCTCCGTCTTAGTCGGCAAACCGGTAGAAGGGCCACCTCTTTGCACATCTACAATGACTATTGGCAATTCGGTAATGGTTGCCAAACCAATAGCTTCTCCTTTCAGTGCCAAGCCCGGACCAGAGGTGGTCGTAATGGCAAGGTCGCCGGCAAAGGAAGCACCTATCGCTGAACAAATACCGGCAATTTCATCTTCAGCCTGGAATGTCTTCACGCCAAAATACTCGTGCTTTGATAATTCGTGTAGAATATCAGAAGCCGGCGTAATTGGATAGGAGCCGAGGAACAACTCCAAGCCTGCCTTTTCCGCAGCAGCGATAAAGCCCCATGCTGTTGCCGCATTACCCATCACTATCTTGTATTCCCCCGGTGTCATCTTGGCGGGCAACACCGTGTGCGGAGAGGGCAACAACTCCAAGGTGTCTGCATAATTATAACCTGCTCGTAATACTCGAATATTCGACTCTACGATTTTAGGTTTCTTAGCAAACTTCTTTTTTAAAAATTCTTCCGTATGCGTCAGCGGTCTGCTGAACATCCAAAAAACCATTCCCAAAGCAAACATATTTTTACTTCGGTTCATCGCCTTATTGTCCAATCCCATATCTAAAATAGCCGTCCGTGCAAGTGAGGTAATCGCTACCTGAATCACTTTATAATTATCAAGACTTCCATCCTCAAGAGGATTGGTCTCGTATTCGGCTTTAGCAAGATTCTTCTTGGTAAAACTATCGGTATCGACGATAATTGTTTTTCCTGCAGGAACAGACTCCAGATTGGTCTTTAATGCTGCGGGATTCATCGCTACTAATACGTCAACATCATCTCCGGGGGTGCTAATTTCGCCATGCCCGATGTGGACCTGAAAGCCCGACACCCCATAAAGACTCCCCTGAGGCGCTCTAATTTCCGCAGGATAATTCGGGAAAGTAGAAACGTCATTCCCCAAAAGTGCGGAGGTCTCCGTAAACTGAACACCTGTCAATTGCATTCCATCTCCGGAATCACCAACAAACCTAATGACTGCACTTTCCAATGTGTCAACATTAGCTTTTGTTGGAGTTGGATTTGCTTCTTCAACTGCCATAATAATTTGGTATTTATTTGTTATTTACCTTCACTCAACCCAAAGGATTCAGCATATTAATTTCGAGGGGCTAAAGTAGGTATTCAAGGGGAATTATCAAACTTCCCATAAGGTATTTTATTCAATATTGCAATTTATATTCAATCTAAATTAGATAAAAATATCAAAAATAGCTTTACTATGAATTGAAAGCTTATTAATCTTGCAACCGAATCCTTTTATAGAAGGGAATTTTTTATAGAAGGGAATTTTCTAACCAAAAAAAAATTTATTATGGCAATTATAATCACAGATGAATGTATCAATTGTGATGCTTGCATTTCAGAATGCCCAAACAATGCAATTTACGAACCGGACGAGGAGTGGTCTTATGCCGACGGCACGGAGCTTCATGGCATGGTGGAAGTACCCGGTAATGGGACCGTTGATGCAGACGAAAAGCACGAGCCGATTTCTGACGAGTTTTACTTCATTGTTACCGATAAATGTACAGAGTGCAAAGGCTTCCACGACGAGCCTCAATGCGCTTCTGTTTGCCCTGTTGATTGCTGCGTCCCTGATGAGGATCACGTAGAAACGGAGGAAGAGTTATTGAAGAAAAAAGTATGGCTACACGGAGAGTAATCCGATGTTTTGCATACGGGAACGAAAAACGCCTTTGCAAAGAAAATTTATTGATTTTCTCTGTGGAGGCGTTTTTTTTGATTTAGTCTGTTTTAAGAACCTTCCTGGTAAAAACCCCATTTTTTGAGAGTATTTTCACAAAATAAACACCCGTCCTCAATCTATTCGACTGCAACTCTTTCATTCTACCTTCACCACCTGTCTGGCATAAAAAATTCGCTCTTCATTATTTACCAGATAAACCTCAATATTATAAATACCAGCAGGGAAACTCATTATATCAAGCTGCTCAAAGATAGTAAATTTTTCTATTTTTTTTTCATACAAAACCTGCCCATAAATATTTGTCACTACAAGTTTGTCCATCTTCACCTCTGGCATCTTGATTTGAAATATACCTGATGACGGATTCGGATACACCTCCAAATCACGGCGGTAATAAACCATATTGCCAAATACAGAAACGATTGTCGGATCACACTTTTCTTCTTCATCTACCCGGAATCTTGGAAAGTTGGGGAATGAACCTGCTCCTGATGGCAATGGCAAGGCAATCCCATTTTGAACAAAGTCACAATCAGTACCCAATTTATCAGGATGATTAATAACGTGATAAGAATTCGTTCCATTGGTAGAGCATATATAGATACGACAATCCGGCCCCTGTGCCATAAGAAAAAAAGTGGTAGAGAATGGGTCTTGTGTGCCGTTGTAGGTGTCTACCAAACGTACCCCGTCTGCTATGTTTTCTTCCCATGTATCAACCTGATGAAGGTTGTCTCGTGATGCGGTATAGATAAATCGACTATTGGGCGACCATTCTACACTTGAGAACCGAATGTCATCAATATCTATATCATTTTCATCATATATCTCTATTTTTTGATGATTGGATAAGATTCCTGTCTCCCTGTCAAAATCATATATGTGAAGTTGATCATAGTAATTATACAAAGCATACTTCGTTCCATCAGGACTGAATTTGGCTGTTCCGGAAGCACTTGACCGGTGACGATCAAAATATTGATGTGTATTTTGATCTTCTTTTCTTTCAATCCCTTCTTCGGAAATCAAATATGTGAGAAAGACCGAATCCTCCGCTAATGGCTGAATAACCCACCAGTCTTTTCCGTTAATATGTCTTATGGCTGTCAAAAAGCTACTCAAACAATCAACCTCGGTAAATAAATCAACATTTTTCTCAACCACATCTCCCAATCCTCCATTCAATGACATATCCACCAACGTATATTGTAAAGGTATGCTAGCATCTTGACCTGATCCATTATATATTCTTGGTTTGTGTAGAATATAAAACAGCTCATCATTACCCGGATGATTTAATATCATAATATTTTGTGTGCCAACATACCCCAATTGACAATTATCCCAATGAAAAATCTCCATCCAAATATCGTAGTTCAAGCTGTCTCCATTGGGCATTACTTCCGCATCTTTATTCAATACCGCACAACCATTGGTATAAAACAATAAATTACCATCCTCATCACATATTGATGCATTATTTTGTGCAAACCCCAATCCATTATTAGATTCCAAAATTTCAAAGGGCTGGATATTAAAATCAAAACGATAGGCCTGATTGCCGGGCTCGGAGGATTGATCAACACCCAGCAACCAAACATAGTCTTGCTTTGACTGAGTAAATGAACAGACAGAATAGAAAAGGAATATGGTTATAAATAAATATTTCATTGAGTTAATTTTTAAAAATTATTCCTCACCGCAACAACAAAACATCCCTGCTAATCACCTCTTCCGCTAAGTTCAATTGATTAAAATAGGTGAAGACCATCAGGTAAACACCGGCATTCACGTCCTTCCCTCCGGAAGTGCCATCCCAGGAAAAAGGAGCTTTCCGGGTTTGATACAGAAGATTGCCCCAGCGGTCAAATATTTGCAGCTCTTTACCTTCAAAATCTTGTCCTTGTGGGAAAATAAGATCATTGATACCATCGTCGTTTGGACTGAAAGCATTGCCAAAATAAATTGGAATATTACAGTCCTCAATTTCCAGCCTAAACTCATCAAAGAACAGGCAATTTTCTATCTCCACCCCAACGGAGTAAACACCTGATTCGGTCAGATTAAAAACGCTATCCTGTAAGGTGTCATTCAATAAAAAGGTCGTACTATAAGGACTCTGTGGTCGTAAGGTATAAGGAACGAAAACGGGGCAAGTCCTTTCATCCTGAGGTAAAACCAAGGGTGGCTCATCTATCAAATCCTCTACAAAAGTCAGCGTGACCGTATCGCCTGCCTCACAGTAGCCATCTGTGGCAATCAAAGAATAATCCCCCGATTGAACGACACTAAGCGTAGCAGCTTCACTTCCATCATACCAGGAGAAAGACTGCAAGGGACGACTCCCCTCCGGCATCAAACGATAAGGCAGCTCACAAAAAACGCGATTACCTCCGAGCGAAACTTCCAAATTATCCGGCAGCACTTCAAGCGTATGGGAGAAGAACTCCGAGCAACCCAGCAGCCAAACCTCCTGCTCGATGCTGTAAGTACCGGGAATATCAAAACACCAATTAAAAGTCGTATCAACAATCGTAGTATCCACCCCGGGTCCTTCGATGGTCCACTCCACGTGGTTCGCCAATTGATTTTTAAGGCTATCAGGCTCGACACAGGAATACTGACACAGAGTATCCGGCAACGAAAATGTTGCTTTTGGGGGAGGTGGTATTCCACAATGAGGAGTCGCAGAAAAAGTAATAGGTGCTATTGATACCGGAATCGA
>JALVDO010000561.1 GCA_027008975.1 Saprospiraceae bacterium
AGTGTCCCGTCCCGCTGATGGAACGACCGTACAAACTTACCGCCTCTCCCTTTTTGTTTCTCAATGCAAAAATAACACAACCCCGCGCCCAGCGGTCACCTCCCTTTTTGTAACCGATTCCATCTACTGGCAGACACCGGCTTTTCAGGTAATCCTGCGCCTCGGGGCTGTGCTGCAAATCCATCATGTATTTTGCAAAGTCTCTCTCGCGATTGACGACTCTTGCCGGGGCAGTTGCCGGGAGGCTTATCGAAGGCATCGGCATCGCTTTTCCCAGTAGTGTTTTTGCCTTCAGTATCGCTTCGCGTTTACTGCTCTTTTCCCGGTGCATGATGAAGTCTATCACATCGAGGCTCTCTATATCACAACTGCCCGCAAAACAATACACCGTGTTGGTCTTCGCATACACCTTCATGCTCGGCTTTTTATCTTCATGCCAGGGGCAATGAAGCATATTGTTTTTGTCTGCCGATAATCCGTAATGTGCCAGTACGGTCATAATGCTTAGCTGTGCTTTGATTTGTGCAATGGTCATGATGGATGCTTTTTGTCCTTTTTTCTTTTAATTGATACCTCTTTCAATTGAATTTTGGCATTTAAAAGAAAAAAGTGTTAAAGTTTCTATATCCTCAGATATAACTATCAGACACAAAAGTATCTTTTATTTTTTACAAAACAAAAAACTATTGACTTTTTTTGTACCCGATAGTTTATTATTTTTGCATTAATAGATAATTATCATAAATAAAAGCATCTTGTAGTTATGAAAATAAATAAAATCCTTATAGAATTACGAAAAGAAAAGGGCTGGTCTCAATCGGATTTGGCAAGCAAAACAGGCGTTTCGCAAGTGATGGTCGGAAAATATGAGCGCGGCGACGCCATCCCATCTTTCGAGGTCGCTAAAAAAATTGCAGACGCCTTCGAAGTAAGCCTCGATTATTTAGTGGGAGAAGGACAAAATGCTAAGTTTGATAAAAAAATACTCCAACGTATTCAAGATATTCAAAATCTGGATACCGACACCCGCTCTATTCTCTTTGATGTTATTGATACTTATTTGAGGGATGCCAAAGCTCGAGTTGCTTATAGCTAGTAAAGAGAAGAAACCCTGCATTGCTGCAGGACTCCTTTATTTCTTATTACGAAGTTCTATTTATTTTGGAAGTATATTTTGAATATCAGATATAGTAAAAAAAACAGGCGGAATACAACAAAAAAACGCACCAAACCATAAGTCAAAGACCTACACCTTGATGCGTTTTGCGATGGCACGTCGCAACGAGCAGTCCTGTTTTTTTTTAATTTTTAATTATGGCGGTGCCAGCGGGATGCGTTTGACGACAATATGTCGTAACGAGCCGCACGTGTACCGCTAGCGGGAATCTCCATTATTTCATTATCTTCACTTACATTTTTATATCACAAGTACTTTATTTTCGCATCAACAAAACCCAAATAAAATCGTAAATTAAACTAAGAAGCAATCCAGCTAATAAACAATAAAATGTAATTTTAAATTCTCCAAAATAGGTTGAAATTATTAGCAATATTAAAATCGCATAATTCCGAACTGTTTCTTCTTTTAATTTCATTATCAAGTAAGTTTAAAAGCAATTAATTTTTTTTCTCATTAGGATTACCAGTTGGCCAAATCCAATCCTTTGTCGCCCTTACAGTTTTCCTCACAGAACCCGCCGCTGCACCAGAACCAACAGCTGCTTTTCCCACCTGATAATTATCCAATTTATTTTGAGCTTTAGGTATATTTGCATCAGTTTTTTTCACTCCCTGAGTTTTTCCTGTTTTTCCCCGAGCTATATTCTTTTGTCGATTCACCTCAACTTGTAGTGCTTTTCCTTTCTTAGAATTGGCAGCTTTATTCTTTAAAA
Source organism: Saprospiraceae bacterium (assembly GCA_027008975.1). Classification (GTDB taxonomy): domain Bacteria; phylum Bacteroidota; class Bacteroidia; order Chitinophagales; family Saprospiraceae; genus JALVDO01. Next base: position 1,893 of record JALVDO010000561.1, read on the forward strand.
CCTTTCCTACCGTTTTTCTTCCAGCTTGACCAATAACCATATCTCTGACAACGTTGCCAGTGTTTACTTCTCCATCATTAATCGCTTGACTAGTAGCACTAACTGTTGCATCAAATACAAGCTCTACTCCAACTTTTCCTATAGCGTTGAAATTTTTAATTCCTGATGCAAGACCAACCCCTGAAGCACCTGCGACAAAAGAAACTCCTATTGATTTCCCATCAATATCAGTCCAGGGATTTTCGTTACCTGTTGCATAATTAATCGCCACTTGTGATCCATAATCTATTGCTGCACCTATGACACCCCCAACTATCATAGGAATAATCGGAATCTTACCATCCGGATCAGTATATTTTATAGGATTATTAAAAGTATAGCTATAAGGCGACCAACTTGGCATTTCCTCCGCCAGCGGGTCAACACTCAACCACCTTGCGATACTTGGATCATACATTCTCGCCCCATAATCATACAGCCCAATTCCCGCTATTTTCTCCTTCCCATTATACAAGTACTTAAACCCTACT
>JALVDO010000562.1 GCA_027008975.1 Saprospiraceae bacterium
AAAAGTAAATGATGATTACCCAAAAGCAGATTTGGTTTCTATAAAAAAAGGAACAAACGAGAATAAAGGTCCTTATTCTGCCGCACTGCTTTTCGATCAAAGTGGAAGTATGAGAGATAATGATCCCGATGATGCCCGGGTGACTGCCGGAAAAGCCTTTATTGATATTATGAACTCGGGTGAGGAAGTTGCAATCACAGCCTTCTCGGGTAGTGGAATTTACCCAAATAATCCAACAGTACTCAATGGCTTTTCTTCTGACAAAAACCAACTAAAAAGGATAATAGATGATTTAGATGGAAATGAAGGAGGAGGCACACCCCTTTATAATTCAATTTTCAACCTGTTAGAATATGTAAATACGAATGCAAAAAATGACAATAAGGCAATTATTGTCATGACGGACGGACAAAGCACTTCGGGCCCCAGCAGTTCCTCTATTATCTCTGAAGCAAATTTACAAGGAGTCGAAGTTTATACCATTGGTTTGGGATATGACACTGATTTGGATAAATTACAACAAATTGCATTGGGAACAGGGGGCGCAGTTATGCAGGCACAAGATGCAATTCAATTAATATCTCTTTACAATTCTTTGGCTGATCTGTTACGTGGAAATGGCGTATTCTACGAAACCTGTTGGCAGTTAAAAAAGCCTAATGGGGGTGATTGGCAAAGTGGAGATGTCATTACTACTGTCATTGACTTATTAATACCCACAGGCGAGGTTATAGAGATGAGGGTTCAGATTGAAATTCCTTAATTTATAAAAGCACACCAACATTTCATCAATTCATAAAATTAAATCTATGTTTAAGACGCACATTTTTTTAAGCTTAATAAGCTTTTTATTATTCAGTATCCCCCAATACTCCTTGCTTGCCGAGGCTAATGGCGATAATTATTCGCTCGCAAAATATCATTTGGATACTCATGCATCCGCACTGCCTCCGATTCAGGACTGCAATCCCAATTCCAGCCCCTTTTGTATTAGCCGGGATACCATACTTTTAGCAGAGGATGTTTGTCTAAGCGTGGATGCTCATAATTTCGCTAACGTTGGAGGCTTCCAATTTTCGATCACTTTTGACACCTCCATCCTAACTTTTGATACGATAGAAATTATGAATGCCATTCCTGACCTAAATATTGACGACTTTGGTATTGACTCGGTCGGGCTCGGCATTATTACAGCTTTCTATGCTCCGTCTAGTGTTGTTGCCTTGAGTCTTGCAGACGGGGAAGAAGTATTTCGAATCTGTTTTCATTCAATAGCAGCAGGGCAAGGTGATGTTGCCTTTAGCAATTCTCCAACCCCTATGTTGGTGATTGACAGTGACCTAAACGAATTGCCCTTTGTCGCAGGCGATGGGTTCGTTGATGTTATGTTGTGTAGCAATATAGAAACCCAATTAGATACCACGATATGTGCGGGACAGAGTATTATTGTCGGCAATACCGAATATGCCGCCAGCGGAAACTTCACCAGTATCATTCCATTAGGTAATGGTTGCGACAGCATCATTAATATTAACCTCACCGTACAGGATATTGGCTATACCATCCCGGAATTATTGGAAATTTGCTTTGGTGAAACAGCGACGGTTACAGTTCCTGATGGTTTTAAAATAGGGATAGATACATCAGCCAGCCAAACTGTTATATTACCGGCGGGAAACCACAACCTCATTGTTAAGAATTTGGAATTGGGATGTGAAGAGGTTCAAATGATTACCATAGTGGAACTTCCCCTGCCACCGGTTGAAATTTCAGGACAGGAGTCTTTTTGTACGGGAGAGCAAATCACCCTAACAGCATCCGGAGCGGAGACTTATCTTTGGAGTGATGGCTCAACAGATACAAGTTTGGAAGTAATGACAGCCGGAGTCTATTCCGTAGTAGGAACAGATACAAGCGGTTGTATGAATTCAGCTGAATTTGAGGTAACAGAATTACCCCTACCGAATGTTGCTATCTCGGGCGATTTAAGATTTTGTGTTGGTCTGGAAACAATCCTGACGGCTACGGGAGCCGAAAGCTATCTTTGGTCAGATGGCTCAACAGGTGAGGAATTACCCGTTTCAGTTGCGGGTGATTATACCGTTGTCGGAACTTCGGCAAACGGCTGTACAAATGAAGTAACTGTAACCGTAGAAGCCAGTCCAATCCCCGAGGCTATTATAGATGGTGATTTTGAATTTTGTTCCGGTGACGCTGCCACACTTACCATTAGCCCGGTCGATGCCGGTTCCAATTATTCCTACGAATGGAGCAATGGGATACCGGGGGTGAATTTCACCTCAACTGTTCCGGGCGATTACAACGTAACCATTACGGATAATGAAACGGGATGTACCACTATCATGGTATTCGAGCTTATCGAAAATCCATTGCCGATCATTACATTTGAGGGAAACCCTTCTTTTTGTGAAGGAACTTCTACTTTTATTACAGCAACAGGTGCGGATACTTATCTTTGGAATACGGGAGAAGTATCAGCGACTATTGAGGTTACATCTCCGGGCACTTATACCGTCGAAGGCACTAATGCCAATGGCTGTACAGGCGAATCAGAAATAGAAATAACCGCATTACCACTACCGGATATTCAATTTTCAGGAGTGACCAGTGTTTGTAATAATGAGCCCACTCTCATAACAGCGAGTGGAGGGGTAAGTTATGTGTGGAGTGGAGGACAAAGTCCTTTTACTGCCGCTAATCTACTAACGGAAGGAGATTACAGCGTAACAGTAACGGATGAAAATGGCTGCACAAATATAGCCGATATTACCATTGAGGGGGATTCGACCATTCCTGTTTTTGTGTTCTGCCCCGGTGATATTCTAGTCTATATCAATCAGGGACAAACTTCCGTTTCGGTAGATTGGACAGAACCATTGGTAGAAGATAATTGCGATGACTTTTTGACCATTAGCTCGACCAACAACTCAGGTGATTCGTTCTCCCTAGGAACAACGACTGTGACTTATACCGCAGTAGATGGAAGTGGAAATCAGGCGACTTGTTCATTTGATGTAACCGTCGAAGAGTCCGCACCGCTATCCTTTTATGTGGATACATTCAACTACTCTGCTAATTTGGATACTTTTACCGTACCCATTAGCGTGATTGATTTCGACGATGTCGTTGCATTCCAATATACCATTACAGCACCTGACCTTAATCAGAGTCATTTCATTGGCATTGAGCCGACGGGCGTACTTGGAGGAAGCGGCACTCTTGGCGGTATTGTATCTCAATTCATTGATGACAATACCGTTCAGATTATTTGGACAAATGAGGCAGGAACAGGTATCACGCTGGCAGATAGCACGGCTATTTTTAATTTAAAAATGATAATAACCGCTCCCTTTGGCACTTGTGTTCCGGTAGAATTTGCAGATACGCCCCTCAATATTGAAGCATTTCAAATGACAGAAGGCAGTGTTCGCCCTACCGTAAGGAATGGTGATATTTGTGTCAAAAATCAAATAGATCTTATTGGTAAAATTTACAGGACTGATGGAGCACCTATTAACGACGTTTTTGTAAATCTCGTTAGCCCTTTTATTAATTCCAACGATACAACAGACGTAGCAGGAAGGTATTTCTTTATCGACCAGATAGGCGCCACAGATTACACCATCACTCCTTCGAGAAATATTGACCACAATGAAGGATTGTCCGTGACGGACTTAGTCATGATCGTCCAACATATCACAGGTGTTAATCTCATCACTGACCCTTATTTGCTATTGGCTGCCGACATCAACAATAATGAAAATATAACGGTTGCCGACATATTAGAGGAGAGAGAGGTGATACTTGGCAATATTCCGGAGTTCCCCTCCAATACCTCCTGGCGGTTTATCCCGGTTGATTTTAATTTCCCGCAACCAACAAATCCATGGTTTGATGTATTTCCTGAGTCCGTCACCTATACGGAACAGGAAGATGACGTCATTGCTGATTTCTATGGCGTTAAAATCGGAGATTTAAACCTGAGCCTGGATCCTTCTTATAGCCCGGAAGAGGTATTCTATCTGCAAATAGACAATCAAGATATTGAGGCCGGCACTACCATAGACGTACCTGTTTTTGCCAATGGTTTGAATAATATTGGAGGTTTGCAATTTGCTTTAAACTATGATAAAGAAGCTTTGACTTTAGAAAAAATAGAAGAAGCAACATTGTCAAATCGCAGCAGGTTAAGTAGTCTTTCTTATAGGTTGGATGAAAGCGACAAAACCCTGAAGATGTTATGGCTAAACGATGGCAATCCGGTTGCAGATAAAGACAACAGGCTGGTCATTCTAAAATTCAAAGTCCGTCAATCGGGCAGTTTGTCGGACTATTTGAGCTTGCAAAAAGATAGCGCATTCAATGAGGCAAGCACGCTAAGGGCATTACCAATGAATGTCGAATTGACCTTTGAAAGAACAACAACGGCAGTTGTTCCGGTAGAAAAAGTCAGTTTGAAAAATCTTTCAGCTATTCCTAATCCCTTTGGCACGAACACAAATATCCATTTTTATTTATCGCATTCTGCTTCCTTAAATTTAGAAGTCTTTGACCTGTACGGAAGGCGGGTATTATCAAACAAAAGACATTTTTCGGCAGGAAATAAAAATTGGCTAATTGAAGGAAAAGACCTTCCTGCATCCGGTGTTTACCTTGTCAGAATACAGGGCAGCAACATTTTGGGAACCATTAAGATTCACAAACTGTAAAAGTAACTACTTACCAATAAACACCATTTTTGAACTAAGAGTCCACTCCGAAAAGAACTATTTGTGTCAAAATCAAGGCATGAGCGAACGATCCCACAGGGGAAGGTCTTGAAGACCTTCAAGTAAGTGAACCGCAAAGCGGATGTGATGGTTTTTAGCCCGCAGTTAACTCACTGTTAATGAGGAGTTAAAAAAATATTATAACGCCGAGTTTGACGATAAAGAGACTTTTCGGAGTAGGCTCAACTAATAATTTTAAATAAGCAGACACACAAAATTGACCATTTTCTTAAACAGTCAATTACTGTGTATCTCTTATAAATCAAACAACAATACACTATGTTATTTTTAGATTCATTATCAAAAAAAGTACTTTTATCTCTTTGCCTGTTTATTTTATCTGCCGGTTTGTCTGCACAGGACACCTTGACTGTTTACGTCGATAATACCGGGTACAGCATTGATTCACTTGACGCAAATCTTTACTATGTTCCCGTTCGCGTAAGGAATCTGACAGACATAGTTGGTTTAGATATAACCATCGAAACGGGAGCCGGTGCTACCATGGTAGCAGTTGCCGATACCTTATTACCGACTGCCGGCACAACTGTCAGCCTTCCAAATGATACGACCCTGCGGGTATTATATATTGATTTCACAGGTGGGTCACTCTCTTATGAGGACGATGAAGCCATTTTTGTGATGGCCGTGCATTTTGAGGGGATGCCCGGCGATTGTTTTCCTTTTAATATCACAGCATTTGAAGCAGTTCATATCGACGATCCGGGAGCAACGGTTCCCTTTAATGCCATCGCCGAAGAAATATGTCTGCCAACGATTGTCGCCCTTTCAGGAGTAGTAGCCACCCCCAATGGTATCCCGCTGGATAGTGTGCTGATACAAATAATACAATCGGACACCTTATATAGCACCCTCACGGATACATTAGGGCGGTATTCCTTTGAGTCTGTACCGGTTCTTGACACGGCGATAATTTCACCTGTTTTCAAACTCAACGAGGATACGCGAATAGAGCGAATATCCGGTATCAATATCATTGATTTTATTGTAATGTCCAGACATATTTTAGGGACGGAATTGATAACCTCCCCCTACACACTCATCGCAGCAGATGTAAACAATAGCCATAGCATTTCCACCGCTGATCTCATTGCATTAAGATCTTATGTTCTTTACAGAACAGATTCATATCCAAACAATCCTTTTTACCGGTTTTTGGATGCGGGCTTTGTTTTTCCCAATATGGCGAATCCATGGGAGACCGATTTTCCGGAATCTGTCATCATTAACCCTGTATCCAATAGGACAGATATCAACTTTGTCGGGATAAAGATTGGAAACGTAAGAGAATAGTCCAACAGTCTTTCCATCATCAAAAAAAAGTAATCATGAGCGACCATTACACCTATAGTCCGGCATTAATACTATTCCGACTATTCAGTTTAGTGATTTTTGCCCTCGTATTGACAACTAATACGAATGCTACTGCCATTTACGACCCGCCTCGTTTGAGTGTACACAATACAAATACACCTCCCCCCTGTAACCACCCCGATTTTGATGCATTGATGGCGCTATACAATAGTACCAATGGTGCGAATTGGACGAATAATACGGGCTGGGTAGATGGTGCTGCGGGAACGGATTGTAATCCTTGTGGGTGGTACGGGATTACCTGCGATGAAAATGGGAGAGTTACAAAAATTAGTCTTTATAGCTCTGGTACAGGTAGTGGTAATAATTTAGTTGGTTCTATTCCAATAGAAATAGGTGATTTATCCGAATTAACATCTTTGATTTTAAGAGATAGTGACTTTAGCGGCACGACAATACCTAATAGTTTAGCCAACCTATCTTTGAATAGATTCAATTGTATGTTCTGTGACTTATCTGGTCCATTGCCAGATAACTTATTGCTAAGCCTAAACGTACAATCAGAGGGAATTTATTTAAGTGGCAATAATTGTTCTGGTTCATTGCCGACACAAATTCATCCAAATCAGCAAATTTGCAATTTGATTATTCCTGGAAATGGGTTAGATGGATTAACAGGTGAAATTCCTTCTAGTTATTATAGTGTTGATTTTACATGTCACTTAAATTTAAGTGGAAATAACTTGCAAGGAAACCTTAATAGTTCGATAAGTAATTGGATAAATTTGGATGAATTATCATTACAAGGAAATAAATTAAATGGTATAATTCCTGTAGAAATAGGACAGCTAAATAGCCTAAAAGATTTAAATTTATCATCTAATTTTTTAAGCGGAGCAATCCCTCCGGAACTAGGGAATTTAAGTAATCTAACCGATTTATCCTTATCTTCTAATCAATTAAGCGGAGCAATCCCTCCGGAACTAGGGAATTTAAGTAATTTAACCAGTTTAGACCTATCTATAAATCAGTTAACGGGCAATATCCCTTCAGAATTATCCCAAGAAACAAATCTACAACAGCTTAGACTATCCGGAAATCAATTGAGTGGGAGTATTCCAATCGAATTAAGTAGCCTAGGAAACTTACTAAGTTTGGAGCTTTGTTGTAATCAACTAACTGGAAGTATTCCTCCAGAGATAGGCAATTTTGCTAACTTAACTTACTTGCAATTACAAGATAATCAATTAACTGGCCACATTCCAAAAGAGTTAGCTAATTTAAGTAATTTATTTGGCTTATGGCTAGATAATAATCTCT
>JALVDO010000563.1 GCA_027008975.1 Saprospiraceae bacterium
ATCTCTTAAATGGCTGCTTTCCTCCTGAATTAAATACTCTTTGTGGAATTTTTCCTGACTTTACCAACAACCCAGCCCTCCCCTGGAGCGGCGACTTCCAACGCTTCTGCAACAACGAAGCCCAAATAGGAGCCCCTTGCAATGACGGAGACCCCAACACCACAGGAGAAGAAATACTCCCCGACTGCACTTGTGCGGTAAGCGTACTAGCCTGCCCCCCCACCTTCACCCTAAGCTTTCAAGCCTCCCCCAACCCAATATGCGAAGGTGAAGAAAGCACCCTCTCCCTAAACATCACCAACGGCACACCACCCTTCACCATTAACTATACCGAAAATGGAGGACCAATACAAACATGGAATAACGTGAGTAGCTCCTTCACATTCCCTGTCACACCTCTAATAAATACAAATTATGTTATCGTAGAAATCACCGATGCCGAAGGTTGTATGGAAACAACCAACCATTCCGCATTCGTAACGGTAAATACGTTACCGGCAACAAATGCTGTTCCTCCTTATGTTGTATGTGAAGATACTCCCGGCAACGGCTCCGGTTCATTTGATCTCACTACGCTGGATAACAGTATTAATGGAGGTAGTGGAGACGCAGTGTTATGGTATATGGATATGGCATTAACACAACCGATAGCAGATCCAAGTCTCTATTTTAGTACAGGTGAAACGGTTTATGCCATTATAGACGATGGAAATTGTATCTCACTTCCTCGTGCCGTAATACTTGAAGTGCTTCCCGGACCCGGCTATGGAAACCTTACCTTTAACGATCCACTTTGCGCCGGGCAGGAGGTAAGCATCACCATTACCATCAACGGAAATAATACACCGCCTTACTCAACAGGATTTTCTCTGATAAATTCAGAAACAGATGAATCTTTTGATTACAGTTTTGATAATATTTTCAATGAAACTTATACTACGACTATCACCTTGCCCCCCGCAGGTGTTTATGATGATCCTTTAGATTTATTTATATTTGACGCAAACGGTTGTGGCTCAGTCGGATATGTACCTTTTCCCATTTTTTATTTGACGATAAACCCCATCCCCACCGCCAATCCCGCCGGACCCCTCGCCGCCTGCGACGACGGCAACGGACAAGCCACCTACCCCCTTTCCGAACTCAACTCTACAATCGGGGGCAACGGACTCACCGTCAATTGGTATGAAGATATTGACTTATTACTCCCAATAGGCACACCGGAAGCTTATACCACTCAATCATCTATGGTCTTTGCAACCGTGAGTGATAATGGATGTGAATCATTACCGGTTAGTGTCGCTTTGGAACACCTGACTGCACCTCTATCTCCGCCCCCATTAAGTGTGACCGAATGTTTACAGGAGAACGGATTTGCCAGTTTTAATCTTATTGAGATCGGGAATCAACTCAGTAACGGACAAGGAACAATTAACTGGTATCTCGATTTTGATTTACCTATCAGTGCGGTAAGTTCTTACGAAATAACATCAAATAGTTTCCTCTTCGTCGAATTAGATAATGGTCAATGTACGTCTCCATTTTCCGAAGTTAATCTTATTGTAAATAGCCTTTCCATCAGTTGCGCTCCGGAGAATCCAACCAGTGGTGCCGGACAGGCAGATGGTAGTGCAACTGTAACTATAAGTGATGGCAGTGCGCCCTACAATATAAGTTGGAGCGGTGCTGACACGGGGCAAACGACTACAAATAATACAGGCATCACGACTATTCAAGGACTTTCAGCAGGGGAATATCAAGTGATGGTAACAGATGCTGACGGATGTGAAGGAGGCG
>JALVDO010000564.1 GCA_027008975.1 Saprospiraceae bacterium
CGGCATCCTCTTCCTGCTCTCCTTCTTCACTTATTACTTCAAAAGTACAGACCTCACTTTTCCCATCTTGCTGAACGAGGAGGTTGCCATCTTCGGCAATAACCCTTACTCTGATAGCAAATTTTTTATGTTCTCCAAACTCAATATCCTCCGGAATATCGAGGTCTAAAAATAGCTCGTCTGTCGTTTTTTTAAAAAAATCTGTGCTTGATTCAATTGCCTCTTCAGGATTTCTTTCGGGAAGGTCAATAGGCTCAATAATTACTTCGTACTCCAATTCTCCTTCGTAAAAACCCGATGCAAAACTCCATGCAATGGGTAATGTTTCGGCGTTTTCAAGAACACGGCCATTTTGGCAATTAGGCTGGGTAATATTCGGAGCGTTCAGGATACTTATGTTAAAGGAGGCACATCCTTCGGTTGCGGGAGTAAGTGCCTGTTCAGGATTGACACAGGAAAACAACTGTATGCAAAAGCTATACATTCCCGCTTTGAGGATAGGGTTGTGTAAAAGATCGAATTCGGATATACCCTCATAAACCAATTCGCCTCCATTGATATTATTTTTTAGGGTGGTAATGTCGAATTCGTTCATTCCGGGGCTCAGGGATATACAATTGGTCGAAGGACCATTGGTCCGAATGACGAAAGGATGTTCCATAGAATGGTTTTCGATTTTAATACTCAGGCGTACGGACGTTTCTTCACCCGGATTAAAAACAGAAAAAAGCACCAAATCATCTTCGGCATTTTCTATATCGGCAGCGGTAATGGGAACAGGAGGCGTGACAGTAGTTTGTATAGTAAGATTCTGCGAATAAATACCGCTAAAATGAAGTAAAAATAAAACGCTGGTGAGAATAATTGTATTTAATGGCTTCATAAGCTAAAGATTATTATTGTTTATAATGAAAAACTATATTGAAAGCGTCCTCGCAACTCGACGAAATTGTTTCTTTCCGAGATACCGTAAGTGCGCTTCAATAGCGTATTGCTCAGACTCAGGAAATGGCGCTTTTTTAGTTTATAGCTCAACTGTAAACCCATATAGATGGTGTTGCCGTCATTATTGTTGTTTTGCCGGTTTCTTTTGTAATTAGCATATAATTTAGAATAAAAAGCCTCAGAAAATTTCTTTTGGATGGTGAATCCTCCTCCAATCCGATTATTTTTTCGCAATGCGTTATTGAATTGGGCAAAAGAAGTATTAATCCCAATAGAGAATTTTGCCGGCTTCCATTTTATTCTGAAACTCAGCCGTCCGCCAAAGAGGTTGTTTTCCAAGGGGTTTTCGGCATAGGTTTGAATATCCTGGAATCGACTGCCATAGCTGCTAATCGACAAACTATTGGAATGGATTTTATTGCCAAAAGAAAATCGCATATAAGCATTCAATTGTTCCGATACCTGTATGATGTTAAAGCTGTCACTGAGAAATTCCTCGTTAATGCTGCGAACATCCATTTTGAAATTGGAATAGGACAAATTGGCATTAAAATGCTTGCCTGGATGGATTCCTAAATTGACATCGCCAATTCGCCTTAGTGCATTTTGCAAGCGATTGTTATTGAGGTTGTTGCGTTGTAATCCCAGGCTCCCCGAAAGGTTTACCTTACCCGAAAAGAGAGAAAGGGATGTTTGAATGCTGGCATCTTCATTGTCTGTCATGTAGGTGAATGCTCCCATCGACTGATAGTCCGGTTCAATACGCCTGTATTTCAAACCGACATTGAACTTTTTAAATTGAAAT
>JALVDO010000565.1 GCA_027008975.1 Saprospiraceae bacterium
CTGCCACTTTTTCGACCTGCTCTAATATTTTTTTTTCAGATAGTACATTGATGGCTCCGCTGTAAGCCACTCCCTTTACGCCGCCTCCCTCAAAGACGAGGTTTTTTATTTCTTTTTCTAACATGAGTTGATGATTTTGGACAAAAATTCGGATATTTGCCGGAGTGACCAAGCTTTTTCAACGAATGGTCGAAATTTCTCAATAATCAGAAAAATTGTAACTACTTATCTTGAAGAGAAGGGAGAACACGGATGACACTGATTGAACGGATTAAAACGGATCATTTCAGCGGGACAATTAGATTTTAATCCATACGGAGGCGAATTAGCCCAGACCTCCCTGCTGCGCAACGGGAGGCAGGTTTTTGTTTTTGCTTTCGCAAAAACGGGTGCAAATTCAACTGCATTTTTCATTAATTGTCATTTTGATATTATCTCACTTTGGTCGTCTGACCAAAAATCCGTCTAAACCACCGTTTTGGTGGTGTAAAATCGGTGTAAATCCGTAACATCCGTGTTATCCGTGTTCCCCTTATTGCCAAATTGCAAACATAAAGTATGAGGTGGTAAGTAGTTACGAAAAAAATTAACACAATGGACGAAAAAGAAAAAAAAGAATGCCTATTTTGCAAGCGTACCGAAGAGCAAATCCCTCTATTACAATTGGATTACAAATCTGTACATTACTGGATATGTCCACAGCACATTCCCATTTTGATTCATCAACCCGAAAAGTTGACGGGCATGTTGCCGGATGCGGATAAGATGGAGGCGGGGTAGGAGAGCGAGCCTCCATCATTACACTCAGGAGGTAGGCCGAAGCGGGTGGGTCTGCTTATTTTGGAAGTGAAGAAATTGAACACGCCATACGGGCAAGCCGAACACTGATTAACGATTAGCGATTTTAGAAGTAGTTAACAAAACGAAGTTTGATTTGAAAAACAGTTGTTAAATCTAAAATCTAAAATCCTTGTTCAGTGTCCGATATTCTACACGTTCTTTGTTCTTCAATCAAAAAATGTAACTAAGAGCATGTTTGGAGCTTACTTCTTTGAAAACCAACATTTTAAGAAATTGACGTTGAGAGAAAGTAGTCACTTACCTCGGTAAACTCCTACTTTCTCTCTTAGTCAAAACCTTAAACTGCTGATTTTCAAGACGAAGGCGCTCCAAACAAGCTCTAATTATGACAAAAAGAGTGGAGTGGTAAATATTTACTTGTTTTTTTTCATCTGTTTATTTATTATTTATCTGTTGAGTTATTGAGTTCTTTATCTGTTAAGCTCAACAGCTAAAGAACTCAACAGCTAAAATAATCATTCCCTTGTGTGTTTAAAATCAATCATGGACGTTTCATATCCAAAACCACCTTTCCGAATTGTCCTCCCTGTTCCATTCGCGCGAAGGCTTTGTTGCCTTCCGAGAGCTTCCATGCCGAGTCAATGACGGGATGGATTTGGTGTTGATTGACAAATTCGAGCATAGCGGCAAATTCGGTATCGTTGCCCATGCTGGTACCGAGTATATGTAGTTGTTTCCAAAAAATAATTTGAGGGCTTAGGTTGTTTATTTTTCCCCGTGTGCCGCCGTAAGTAACTATTCTGGCTCCCGGTGCGGCGCATTTAGTTAGCTCTGCGAAGCCACTTCCTCCGGCGCTGTCAATGATGAGTTGGATACCTCCTGTCTCCTTGCCAATGCGCTTTCCAAAATCAGCTTCTTTGTAATCGAAAGCGGCTTTGGCGCCCATTTCGAGGGCTTTGGCACGTTTCTCAGCACTTCCTGATGTGACATAAACTTCTGCTCCGAGTGCGAGTGCAAATTGGAAGGCAAATAGCGCAACGCCACCTCCCACGCCTGATATTAGTACTTTTTGCCCGGCTTTTATCCACCCCTTGGTGAATAACGCCCGGTAAGCAGTAAGCCCTGCGAGGGGAAGCGCGGCAGCTTCTTCAAAGGAAAGGTGCTTGGGCTTGGGGTAAATTTGCTTATGCGGTACGCTGAGGTATTCAGCAAAGGTACCGTTGTGTGGTAAACCGAGAATCGTAAATGACTTGTCGGGAAAGTCGGGGTTGTCTCCCCAGTCAAATGCCGGATTGATGATGACTTCCTGACCGTCTTCTGTCATGCCGGCACCGTCTGAGCCTAGGATGATTGGCGTTTTTATCCCCGGATAAAGTCCCTGCTGGATGTACAAATCTCGGTGGTTGATTGCTGCGGCTCTTAATCGAATGAGTCGGTTATTGCCCGAAGCATCGGGTATTGGTACTTCTTTGTAGGTTAGCTTGCTTTTTATTTTTTCCAGTGTTAGGCTTTTCATTTTTTTGTTGTTTGTTCTTTGTTTGGTGTTCCTTGTTCCTTGTTCAGTTTCTTTTTAGCTGTTAAGCTGTTAAGTTGTTAAGTTGTTAAGTTGT
>JALVDO010000566.1 GCA_027008975.1 Saprospiraceae bacterium
ATCACCTTGCTGCCGGCGACAGGGTCAATAAAGACAACGCATAAAACAATGAAATTAGAAGATATAGCAAAGGTCTATTTTATCGGAATAGGAGGGATTGGAATGAGTGCTATCGCTCGATATTTTAAACGGCGCGGAGCCGGTGTTTGGGGATACGATAAAACAGAAACGACCTTGACCAAAAAGTTGGTTGAGGAGGGCATGCAAATCCACTATGATGAAAATGTGGAGGCTATACCCGAAGGAATTGATTTAGTGGTTTACACCCCGGCAGTACCGGAATCGCATAAAGAATTGGTCTATTTCAGGGAGAATGGCTTTCCGGTGAAAAAGCGAGCCGAAGTACTGGGTATCATCAGCAAAGGGCGAAAAACCATCGCAATAGCAGGTACCCACGGCAAGACCTCGACGAGTACGATTACGACTCATCTGTTGAGGGAAGGAGGCATCGACTGTTCGGCTTTTCTAGGGGGAATAGCTCACAATTATGGCTCCAATTTCGTCTATGGCGAAAGCGAATGGGTTGTGATTGAGGCGGACGAATTTGACCGTTCGTTTTTGTGGTTGTCGCCGGATATTGCTTCGATTATGTCTCTGGATGCCGATCATCTCGACATCTACGGTGATAGGGAGGCGATGATGGAAACGGGCTTTCGGGCTTTTGTGAAAAACATTCGTCCTGACGGGCAATTGTTAATCATTCATCGAGAGCGGGCATCTTTTGCCGATTTTGGACGGGTGCTTTCTTTCGGAATAGAAGAAGGAGATGTGCAGGCGACAAATATTCGGGTGGTAAATGGCTACTTTGTTTTTGATTACGAAGGTGAAAAAACGACGATTCGGGATATACAATTTACACTTCCCGGGCGGCACAATATAGAGAATGCACTGGCAGCGATAACGATTGCTGTCACCCTAGGTGTATCGCCAGATTCGATAAAAGAAGCCATGCGAACATTCAAGGGAATAAAGCGGCGGTTTGATAGGGTAGTGGAGACGAAAAAGGTGGTTTATATCGACGATTACGCCCATCATCCATCGGAGTTGAAGGCGGCGATAAGTGCAGCGAGGGAGTTGTATCCGGGCAGAAAGCTGACCGGTATTTTTCAGCCGCATTTATACAGTCGGACGAACGATTTTTACAAGGAATTCGCTGCCGCACTGGATGGCTTGGATGAGCTGTTGTTGTTGGATATTTATCCGGCAAGGGAAGAGCCGATACCGGGTGTGAAATCAGAAATGATCTTGCGTGAAATGAATCGGGCAACACGACAATTGTGCCATAAAGGGGCGGTGTTGTTTGAGTTGGAAAACCGTGATTTAGAGGTAGTGATGACCCTCGGTGCCGGCGATATTGACCGCCTGATACCTGCGGTTAAAGCATTAGTAGTACGGGCGGTTTCAACCGCCGAAAAGTAGTGCCGGCGGTTTTAACCGGCAAAAAAGTAGTACCGGCGTTTTAACCGCCGAAGAAAAGACACCGAAGTCCAGTTGAAAATTTGAACATAATAAAAAAATGGCAGTAAAGCTAAAAACAGATATAGATGGGATGGTGAGGCGACTTATGTGGGTTGCTGTCGGGTTTATGCTTTTTGCCATTGTCATCTCGATGGTTGCCAAAAAAGAGTCGAAAAAAGTCGCCTCGGTAAAGATTGAGTTGATGCCATTAAAAGACGGGCATTTTCTGATAACAAAGGAGGATGTTCATCTGGCGATAGACCGCAGCTTCGGCATACCTTTGGAGACCATGCCGCTGGCAGTAGTGGATGTGAAGCGGTTGGAGAAGGTGCTAAACGAAGAGCCTTTTGTGAAGAATGCCAACGTGTATATCGGTTCGGATAATGTGTTGAATATTATGATTGAGCAACACGAACCGGTACTCCGGATTATCGACCACAATGGATTGAACTATTATCTCGATGAAAATGGCAAAAAGATGCCGCCATCGAAGAATTTTACGACGAGGGTGTTGGTAGCAACGGGGAATATTCCACCCTATCAGGAGGACTATCTGACCAAAAAGAATGGGGTGTTGTACCAGTTGTTCGAATTTGCTCAAATATTAAATGCAGATGATTTTTTACACCCTTTGATTGAGCAGATTTACGTCAATAATAAAGGAGAATTTGTGTTGGCTCCTAAACTAGGCAAACAGAAAATCCTTTTTGGACGATACGCAGAGGTGGATGAGCGGCTGAAACGCCTAAAGGTTTTTTATAAAGAAGTCATTCCATATAAGGGATGGACGAAGTATAAAACGATTGATTTGAGGTATGATAAGCAGGTGGTGTGTCGGTGATTAATGAGCGGATTAGAATGAGAATTAGAATGCCTGCATCACGACCAACGGGAGGGATGAGAATTAGAATTTGAATTTGAAAAATGCTGCCTCGTGCTGCTCTGTGCTGA
>JALVDO010000567.1 GCA_027008975.1 Saprospiraceae bacterium
TTCACCAAAAAATAAGCCCCCGGCACACCAATTTGTACTTCATTTTTGGCATTTTGAGCCTGAGTATAAATACTAAGGCTCAAAATAAATAATACAAAACCAGTTCTCATTTTAATTTATTTTTATGAATGATTTTGTTTCTGTACCTTCCTCTGTCATCACGGTAATATAATAAACCCCCTGATGGAAAAATACTCATACTTCCTCTTATTATTTTATCTTGTGATTTCCATTGCTTAATAACCTTTCCATTTATGTTCCTTATCGCAAATTGCCTAAAATAAAGCCACCCACTGGATACCACTTTTTCTGTTTTCGGACGAATTACCTGATTGTCTTCCCTAATTATTTTTGGAACTAATTGTCAAAAAACAATTTGATTTGACAATAAAGTTAGAATAATACTAAAATTATCGTTAGTTTACGGGTTACTTTCTTCACTTTTAAATTTTTAATGGTGAATAAATGTAACTATTCAGGTAGGCTCAAAGGTAGTTCTTTTTCTCTTGTTTGCAGTGGTAGGGCTTTCTCATAAAAACAATTCTCATTTAAATTTCAATTCGGAAGGCTGTGGGAAACCTCCTGAATTTTCAACATTTTGCACCAGAGCAAGAATTAAAACCCTTGTGTCTCACTAAATGGGGTGCCTTTCATTTTGTCGCCTATAATAGTGATTCGACAACGCTTCGCTGTTCTTTATTGGCGATTGAAACTATCACTAAAACCTGACAAAATCATAGGATTATACATTTTGTAAATAGACTGTTTACGATTGTTATTTTGATTCTTTGTAAGGAGTTCTCAAGTGTCGAAAAATCATTTCAAAACCTCCACAATAGGCGTTCCTGTACACGCATTAGGATAGGTAATATTCAACAGAGCCGAGATGGTTGGAGCAATGTCCGTTATTTCGTAACGGACACCTGAGGTTCCATTTTTGATACCATTGCCATAAAAAAGAAGCGGGGCATGGGTATCGTAATTGTAACCGGAGCCGTGTGTCGTACCCTTCATTCCGTAATGGACTGTAGCCGGAGGAGGCGAGATGAGTATATCACCCGAAAGTTTTTGATTATAGCCATTCTGCAATGCGCTCAAAATGCCATGTTCAAACTCTGCCGATTGGAGCGTACTGGCGGGAACGACCTTATAGACACCATCAAAGTCGATAATATTATCGCAGATTGTTTGTACGACCTGATGATAATCGAGCCCCAGCGCTTTTATCTTCTCTTTATTCAGGAATATCTGAAAATTGGAAATATTTTCCACGATTTCATCCGATTTAAAATACTCAAGTGTGAGTTTTTTTACATATTCCTCAAACTTATCCGTATCAAAGTAGCCTCCGGGGATACGTTGTGCATTCAGGTATGCCGGTACGTGTACCGCTCCGTGGTCGGAAGTGAGGAATACGGTGTACTGCCCGTTGCCGATAGTGGCATCCAAGTATTTAAGCAATCGCTCTAGCTCCAAATCAAGACGCAAATAGGTATCCTCTGTTTCGATGGCCATAACACCGTATTTGTGCCCGACATAATCGGTACTGGAATAGCTAATAGCGAGAAAATCGGTGGCTTGTCCCTGCCCAAGGTGTTCTCCTTCGATGGCAGCAATGGCAAAATCCGTGGTGATAGAATTGCCAAAAGGAATCCCTTTAATAAGGCTGTAATTATGATTATTTTTGCGCAAAGCCGGAAGATTATGTGGAAACACAGGAGCTTCCTCCCCCTTAAAAACACCTTCGTACGGGCTATTGTCGGGTCCACTCTCCGTATAGGTTTTTATATCGTACAAGGTCGTCCAAGGATGGCTCAGTAACTCATCGGAACGATTGGCATCGGAATTATTAAATTCGGCAACCCACGCCGGCAGTTTATCAAGGTAATAAGAGCTTGTAATCCACTTGCCCGTATCTCCGCCTTCGTACCAATAAGCGGCATTTGCCGTATGACCGGTCGGCAGGATGGAAGCCCGATCTTTGAGTGCGATGCCTATCACTTTAGAGTGCATATTGGAGGCGAGCCTTAGTTCGTCCGTAACACTAGTAGAGTGATGGCGATAGGGCGATTTTTGCCCTTCGTCAGAATCACTACCGACGGTCTGGTAACGATCATCATCGACGCAGTAAATGTTTTTTTTCAGATATTTGTCATACCAAAAATTGGAAATAATCCCATGGTTGCTCGGCGTCGTGCCGGCATAGACGGAGGTGTGCCCCACAGCGGTATAAGTCGGAATATAATTGAAGTGGACATTCTTCAGGTAGAAGCCATTTTTCATCAAGCGTTTGAAACCATCTTCGCCGTATTTTTCAGCGTATCTCGTCAGATAATCGTACCGCATTTGATCGACGACGATACCGACTACCAAGCGTGGAGGTGCATCGCTTTGCATCATAGCCGGA
>JALVDO010000568.1 GCA_027008975.1 Saprospiraceae bacterium
CCAAATTCACCCCTGCTTCTAAGACGGATACCGTCCACGTACTAAATGCGGTTGGCATCAATTCCGCCCTTCATCCCGAAGGTACACTTTCCTTTGAGATAGACGGGAAGCCCTATACTTTTATAGCGCTCGACGGCGGTCCGGATGAGCTTTTTGTGGTTATGGGTGATGTCACTACCGGTGATGAGACCTATGGCGGAGGTCGTTTTTTAGATATTCCACGTCCGGATAGTACAGGACATACGGTTATCGACTTCAATAAAGCCTATAATCCTCCTTGTGTTTATTCCGAATATGCGACCTGTCCCTTACCTTTGCAGGAAAATGTGTTGCCGATAGCGGTGCGAGCCGGAGAAACCTCGGATTGGTAAGCTGACGACGCAGGAGGAAGATTGCTAAGCCGAGGTTTGGGCGAAGAGGCGAAAGGGCGACAAGGTGATAACTTCGTAGAAGGTGTCAACTTAGGCGCGGATTGCGAAAGGGCGAAAGGGCGAGCGCCTTTCTAAGGTACAAAAATATGCTAAAAGAGTTTAAACAACACATCAAAAGGGAGCGATTGTTTGAGGAGGCGGATAGGGTTTTGCTTGCCGTGAGTGGTGGGCGGGATTCTGTGTTAATGGCGCACCTCTTCAGGGAGGCGGGGTGTTTGTTTGGGATAGCACATTGTAATTTTCAATTGCGGGGGGAAGCTGCTGACGGGGATGAGTCGTTTGTGGAGACCTTAGCGGAGGCGTTGGAAGTGCCTTTTTATGCCGTTCGGTTTGACACAAAGGAGGTGGCAATGGAGCGGGGGATTTCCATCCAAATGGCAGCTCGTGACCTTCGTTATGAATGGCTGGAAAAAATCAGAGTGGAGGATAATTATCAGTATTTGGCGACAGCCCACCACCTGAATGATGCCATCGAAACCCTCATTTATAACCTGTCAAAAGGCTGTGGCATTCGGGGACTACAGGGTATTCCCGTCCGGAATAGGGCAATTATTCGTCCGCTTTTGTTTGCCTCGGGTAAGGAAATTCAAGAGGAAGTACAACGAAGGGAAATGCCATACCGAAAAGATGCCTCGAATGAGGAGACGAAGTATGCCCGTAACAAAATCCGCCATTTGGTAATACCGCCCTTAACGGAAATAAACCCGGCTTTGGAACAAACTTTCAGGGAAAATATCAAACGATTTGAGGATACTTTACTGCTTTTTGAGCGTGCAGTTTCTCAGTTTCGGCAGCAATACGTTATCGAAAAAGAAGGCTTAATTTTCATTGATAAAAATGCCATGCAGAGTGAACCGGCAGCGGCTACGCTCCTTCATGAGCTATTAAGAGATAAGGGGTTTACACCTTCGCAACTTTCAGATGCACTACATTCCGATACAAAAACCGGTGGGCTTTTTTATTCGGACAAATGGCGGCTGTTGGTGGATAGAGTCCATTATATAGTAGCTCCAATGAACTCCCCTTTTGAGGAGGTTTTCATACAAAAAGAAGGACTGCCGGCGATTATCCCCCTGCCCGACTATCAATTAGAAGCTGTATTGAAATCGGGTATCTTGCCCTCTTTTTCAAAAGAAAAAAACCGAGCATTTATCGATGCATCAAAACTGATTTTTCCATTGCAAATACGGACATGGAAGGCGGGCGATACATTTTGCCCGTTGGGTATGAAAGGGCAGCACCAAAAGATTCAGGATTTTTTCTCTAACCGGAAGCTATCGGTTTTTGAGAAGGAAAAGACGTTGTTATTAGTCAATGGAAACGGAACAATTATATGGGTAATCGGAGAGCGATTGGATGAGCGGTATAAGATAAAAGACAGCACATCGGAGTGGATGGAGGTTGTGATACGGTAGGATAAATCAAATATATATGAAAAATATATTCTTAGTTTTAATAACCATTGCTCTTGGGTGGGCATTCCATCAGTTATTGCCCTGGTGGGCGATTGCGGTTGCCGGCTTTACAGTAGGAGTGATGAATGACAAAACGGGTTGGACGATTTTTGCTATTTCCTTCCTCGGAGGTGCTATTCTTTGGGGTGGGAAATCCCTTTGGATGAATCAACTAAACGACGGCATACTCGCCGATAAAATGGCTCAGCTCTTTGGAGTCGGAAGTGGCTGGATGATGGTTTTGATTACTTTCCTCGTCGGCGGACTGTTTGCAGGGCTTGGAGGCATTAGTGGTTGGAGTTTGCGAAGAGTTTTATTCGGATTGGTAAGTTGAGGAAGCATGAGGAAGATTGCTAAGCCGAATTTATGATGCGAGAATGCCTGCCTCATGACCGAAGGCTTGCCTCCCGACAGAAACGAGGGAGGGAGGGAGGGAGGCCTAATTTAAGATAGTCAAGTAAATTAGGCTATTTTTTAAAAAAAATGATATGTTTCATCTAAATATCACATATTTCTAATTT
>JALVDO010000569.1 GCA_027008975.1 Saprospiraceae bacterium
AGAGGAACCGATACCTGAAATTGTTTTGCCTCCGCACGAAATAGCTTTGAACAAACTCGCTAATCTGGAGAAAAAACAACTCTGGCAACAAGGACAGGTGAAGGAGTTTCAAAGCGAATTGACCTTTATACTCAGAGAGTATCTGGAAGGCAGGTATCAAATCCCTGCTTTAGAGTCGACGACGTCCGAAATCATTCGAGATATGAAAGATGTGGATATTTCGGAAGAACAAACAAAAGAACTAAAACGAATACTCGAAACGGCAGATATGGTCAAGTTCGCTAAATCAGAGCCCCCAATTGAGGTGCATCAACAGGCATTTGATGCCATCAAAGCATTTATCATTAATACGCGCAAAAAAATAGACCTGCAGCAACCTAACGACGAAGAGGAGAATAATGATTGATTTTTTTAAAAATATAATTTTTGCACAGCCGTACTTTTTGCTGTTATTGGGGCTATTGCCTTTTCTGGCTTATTGGTATTACCGGCATTATAACCGCCGGTATCCCAACTTGCGATTACCGGGGATGAATCATTTCTCTACCCGGTCCTTACGTGGGCGGCTACAATGGTTGTTACCAACCCTGCGATTATTGAGTATGGCTTTTTTGATTGTGGCATTGGCCAGACCTCAAAAAATGCTCAAGGAGGAGAAGGTGAAAGCAGAGGGGATTGATATCGTACTGGCGATGGATTTATCCAGTAGTATGCTGGCACAGGACTTCAAGCCCAACAGGTTGGAGGTGAGTAAGCGGGTTGCAGAGGAGTTTATCGATAAACGCCCTTATGACCGGATTGGCTTAGTCGAATTTGCGGGAGAGGCATTCACACAGTCCCCCGTCACAACAGACCACGCTGTTGTCAAGCAATATTTATCCCAGATGCAAGTGGGGCTACTAACTGACGGAACTGCAATCGGTATGGGATTGGCAACTGCTGTTAATAGATTAAAAGATAGTCCCGCAAAAAGCAAAGTAGTCATTTTGCTCACCGACGGGGTGAACAATACCGGATTTCAATCACCGGAGTTAGCCGCTCAAATTGCAAAAACAATGGGCATAAAGGTTTACACCATTGGCGTTGGCAGTACCGGGCGTGCATTGACGCCGGTCAACCGCAGGCGTGACGGACAATACGTATTCGGACTGGCAGAGGTGCAAATTGACGAAGCATTATTGACAAAAATTGCCAACGAAACGGGGGGGAGGTACTATCGGGCAACGACAGCAGCGAGTCTGGCGAATATTTATGATGTGATCAATAAACTGGAAAAAACAGAGATCGAAACGACTATTTTTAAGCGATACAGCGAGGAATTCTATTATTTTGCATTGATAGGACTATTGATTTTAGTACTGGAGTTAGTATTGCGTTACACAATTTTGAGAACGATACCATAGGATGTTTAGATTTGAATATAGCATATTCTTGTACGGGGTGGCATTGTTGCCGATATTGGTACTATTCTATTACTGGGCACAACAATACAGGGAAAAAGCCCTGAAACGGTTGGGAAATACCCGGACGATAGCCCGGCTTATGCCCGGCGCTTCGCCTATTGTCCATCGCAATAAATTTATCTTATTGGGAATAGCCGTTCTGCTGTTAATCATCGGACTCGCCAATCCGCAGTGGGGTACTAAAACCAAGAAAGTCAAGCGAAAAGGCATTGATCTGATAATCGCCGTGGATGTATCCCAAAGCATGATGGCCGAAGACATCAAACCCAATCGTTTGCTTCGGGTAAAGAAATTCGCACAGGACTTCCTAAAGAAAACCAGGGGAAATAACGTAGGGCTGATTTTATTCGCTTGTAATGCCTATCTCCAGGTACCATTGACCACCGACTACGCCAATGTGATGGCAAATATCAAAGCCGCCAATCCGGGGTCGGTACCGTCACAAGGTACGACCATTGGGCAGGCAATCAATGTCGGAAGTCGGGCGTTTAAGGAAAATGAAGAAAACCACCGTGCAATTGTCGTTCTTTCCGACGGAGAAGACCACGATGGCGAAGCAGTAGGAGCCGCAAAAGAAGCCAATGATAAGGGCGTTTTAATTTATACGGTTGGGGTCGGAAGCGCCGAAGGCTCATTAGTGCCTGTCACTGATAGAGGAAGAAGAGATTACAAAAGAGACGAAACAGGCAATCCCATTCGTTCTCAACTAAACGAGGAGATGCTCAAAGAAATCGCCCGAGCAGGAGATGGTGCTTATTTCAATCTGTCAGCCGGAGCCAACCAGGTGGCGAATGCTCTTCAAAAACAAATTGACAATATAGAAAAAAAGGAGTTTGAGCAGCGCGTTTTTGATGAGTACGCCAGTTACTTCCAATGGTTTATTGGCTTAGGGCTGGTGTTGATTTTGATAGAATTTTTACTTCCTTACAGGAGAAAATCTAGTGGTAAACTTCAAAAACAGGAAGGATGAAGAAAATAACGATAATATTTATAGTGGCAATTTTCCCTTTTTTTGCCTTCGGGCAAAAGTCTCATAAATTGTTGAGAAAAGGCAATAAAAGCTACGAGCAAAAGGATTACTCAAAAGCAGAGGAGGATTATAGAAAGTCATTGGAAGATAAAAATACGGCTCGAGCCAACTATAACCTCGGTAATGCCATCTATAACCAAAAGAGATTTGATGCTGCCATTAAGCAATACGAGAAAGCAATAGAAAGTGCGACGAATGACCGGACAAAAGCCAAGGCTTACCACAACCTCGGCAATGCCTACTTTGAGCAGGCACAATCCGGCGGTGACCAATCCTTGCTCGGGAAAAGCCTGGACGCCTACAAAAATGCACTTAAAATATCCCCAAAAGATATGGATACCAAAGTCAATCTGGCTAAAGTGCAAAAGATTATCAAGAAGCAACAACAGCAGCAACAGCAGCAACAAAACAAAGACCAAAATAAAGACCAACAGCAGCAAAACCAAAAAGAGAACCAAAATAAAGATCAGCAGCAGCAAAAGGATGAGCAGCAGCAGGACAAAAATGAGCAGCAAAAGCAGGATGAACAGCAAAAACAAGACCAACAACAAAATGAGCAAGGGCAACAAGACCAACAAAATCAAAATGAACAACAGAACCGGCAGCAATCTGAAGGGGATAAAAAAGATAAACGCGACCTGTCCAAAAAGGAGGCAGAAGATTTATTAAAAATGATGGAAAAGGAAGAAGAAAAGGTAATGGAAAAAATGCGAAAAGCCAGCACACAACCATGTAATACCACCAAAGATTGGTAATTATTTAACTACTAAAATATTATCGCGATGAAAAAAATATTTGTCATTCTATTTTTAGTTTTTTTGAGTAGTGTGGTCGTTGCACAGGGCAATCAGGCTGCACTAAAAGTATCTGTTAGCAGAGATTCCATCTTGCTGGGGAATACCTTTGAGTTGACTTTCACATTGGAGAATGGAAATGGGGCTAAATTGCCAATGCCTTCGTTCAAAGATTTTGAAATAGTCATGGGACCTTCTACTATGACCTCCACAATGGCTATCAACGGCGAGGTCACTTCGTCTAAGTCTGTTTCCTACGTATTGCGCCCTATTGAGGTGGGGCAGTTTTTTATAGAACCAATATCAGTTGAGGTAAACGGACAATACCTTGAGACTTATCCTATGGAAATCAATGTCTATCCCAACCCGAAAGGCATCATTCAAGAGACTCAAAAAAAGCAACAGGACAATTCATTTGAGTTTTTCTTTTCCAATCCATTTGATGAATTGAGGGATTTTGACCTTTCTTTGCCAAAATCTATCCCGCTGCCAAAGGATAACGGGAAGACAAAAAAGAAAAAAAGAAAAACAACACGCTTGTAAAACAAACAAAATGCATTACGGAAAAACTATTTTTTTATTGGTATTTGCCACCCTGTTCAATCTAACAGCTCAGGGGCAGGGTGCGCCATCCTTTACCGTATCAACGGATGCCCGTCAGGTGCTTGAAAATAGTTATTTCGACGTCAGTTTTACCATCAAAAACGGTGAGGAGATTTCCAGTTTCCGACCACCTGCATTCAAGCATTTCAAAGTTATTTCAGGTCCGAATCGGTCTATGGTGGCGACTTCCGTCAATGGAGTGATGTCCAGAGAGGAATCTTATACCTACACCTTATTGCCAAGAAATAAAGGTAAGCTAACCATTGGTCCTGCCAAAGTAGAGATAAATGGTAAAATGTACCAGACAAAACCCATTCAAGTTGAAGTTTTGAAAGCAGCCAATGGGCAGATGAAAGCCGGTGAAGAGGTCTTCGTCCGCCTAATTGCCAGCGACACCAATGCCGTAGTAGGGCAAAAGATTTTGATCTATTACAAGATTTACACTAGAAAAGACATCAGTAATTTCGGATTGATTTCCGAGCCGGAATACGATGGCTTTTTCGCCAACGAAGAGCGCAATACCGATTATCGCGTCATGCAGGAGATTGTCGATGGCCAACAATATACCACCAAGGTCATGAAGACAATCGCACTCTACCCTCAGCGAGCTGGCGATCTGACAATCGAACCGCTGTTGGCAGAGGTCGCCATTACAGAAGGCAGACAACGCAGCTTTTTTAGTAGAGGAAGAAGAGTATCACTAAGTTCACTCCCACTTACCATCCATGTCGAGCCCTTACCGGATGGAGCACCGGTGTCCTTTTCCGGAGCCATTGGCGACTTTCAAATGACCACCTCTTGTAATCAGACTAACGTCACAACTGACGATGCCATTTCGATAAGAATGCGCATTACCGGCTCAGGAGATATGAAGCGCATAGAAATACCCAAATTTCCGGTGCCTGAAAGTTTTGAGCAGTACGATCCGACCATGAAAGATTTGGAGCAAAAATCCCGTAACCAAACCATTGTCGTCGGAAAAGAAATAGAGTATTTATTCGTACCACAACAACCCGGCACCTTCTCCATACAACCCGAATTCTCTTTTTTCAATCCGGATAGTATGGCTTATGTTACGTTGACCGGACCAAAATATAACTTCAGGGTCGCGCAGGGTAAAAACAAGCCCAAAGTTTTCCTCGACGGGGAAGAGACTAATCCCGATGCCATCTTATACCCCATAAAAAACACCACTCGACTTCGAGCAAAAACGACACCGTTTATTTTTTCAAAAACCTATCCGGCACTGTTTGGATTACCCTTATTGGGCTTACTTGCCGGCATTTGGGTTTACCAAAAGAGAAAGGATGAAGAAGATATAGACGAGGACGAAAAACGAAGACGAAAAGCCCGGAAGTTAGCATTGGAACGCCTTGCCAAAGCCAAAGAATATCTCAGTAACCCCAAGGAAAGTAAGACCTTTTACGATGAAATATCCAAGGCTTTGATTGGTTTTGTCTGTAGCAAGTTAGGGATTCCCTACTCCACACTAAAAAGAGCTGAATTGTTAGAAAAATTAAAGGAGCTAAACATCCCTGAGAATCTCATTTCCGACTTTACCGACGTATTGAAAAATAGTGAGATGGCACTCTATGCCGGACTGGATAACGCACCCGCCATGCAAGAATCATTCAATAAAGCCAAAAACGTATTGACCAATATGGAAGTGTTTTTGGAAAGGAAGTGACCGTATCCCGCTGGAACCGACATAACTATCAATCTCCAACAAAGAAAACAAAACCTTTTTACCCCCCGTTTATTACAAAAATAAAAACAATTTACCCTTGCTTTATTACATTTAGCTACTTTAAATGCTATCGCTTTGTTACATAACAGTCGTTATTTTACCCCCAATATGTTACAAATCGAGAATAATTTGTTATCTTTGCAGGGTAAGATCAAGATATGACGCTATACAGAAAGCAACTTAACAATCTTAAACTTTGGAAAACTCAAAGTAACCGAAAACCATTGGTTTTAAGAGGTGCACGACAGGTAGGTAAAACCACCCTGGTAAACACATTTGCCAACGGCTATTCTCAATACATCTATCTCAATCTCGAAAAAAAGGCTGATGCCAATTATTTTGCAACTTACAACGATGCCAAAAATCTTGTTGAAGCATTACTAATTACCCACCGGCTGCAACCCATTGCCAACGATAATACCCTACTGTTCATAGATGAAATACAAGAGTGCCCTCAGGCAATAGCTATGTTGCGTTATTTTTATGAAGATATACCGATGTTACACGTTATTGCAGCAGGTTCACTACTTGAGCATGCATTGTCTAAAGTAAAGTCCTATCCCGTTGGTCGTGTACAATACCTGTATATTACCCCTTTAAATTTTCAAGAGTATTTATTGGCGGATAACATGAAGTATTTGTTGGATAAACTCAACGAAATACCCGTAAACAAACCCGTACATTTCGTAGCACTGAAGGCTTTCAATCAATATGCACTTATAGGTGGTATGCCCGAAATTGTACAACAATATACAGATCAGCAAAACATCAGCATACTAAGTGATATATACGAAAGCATTTGGGGGAGTTACAGAGACGATGTACCGAAATATGCTAAAAACAGAACCGAAGAAAAAGTAATAAAACATCTGCTAAAAACAGCCCCATTATACTTAGACTCCAGAATCACTTTTCAAGGATTTGGCAATAGTAATTACCGCTCAAGAGAAGTTGGCGAGAGTTTTAGAGCACTGGATGATGCTAAAATTATTCAGCTTATCTATCCGGGCACTTCTGTTGAGTTTCCTTTAATTGAAGATTTTAAAAAAAGCCCAAGACTCCAATTTTTAGATACTGGTCTATTGAATTATGCGCTTGGAATACAAGCCGGATTGTTAGAAATTGAGGATTTGAGCAATAGTTATAAGGGAGCGTTATTGCCACATCTGATTACACAAGAACTCATTTCTTTACAAGAAAAATCGTATAAAAAACCTAATTTTTGGGTACGACAAAAAAAAGATGCACAGGCAGAAATAGATTTGGTTTACCCTTATAAAGGATTAATTATACCCATCGAAATTAAATCGGGAAAAGTGGGAAAATTACGTTCGTTACACCAATTTATGGAACGGGCACCGCATCCTTATGCTGTACGAATGTATGCCGGTGAGTTTAGCATTGAAAAACATAAAACACCTAAAGGAACCCCTTTCTTCCTTATGAATTTGCCTTATTATCTAACCACCTACTTAGATCAATATATGGCTTATTTTGTTAGTCAAACACAAAATAATAAATGGTAATTGCTTACGAGCAGTACACCATTTTTGTCTCGGAAATGCCTTTTTTGATTTAAGCTATGAGCTGGTAGGTACTTACAATAAATGAACAACAACAATTTCGGAAATTCAAGAAAACCACTTAAATGAAGTGTTTAGTCATTAATAACCTTCGGGAAGTGACCGTATCCTAAAGCAATTCGTTATTTTTTGGTTTCTTGGTTTAAATTGCCTTATATTTGTCAGCTGAAAGTATAAATGAGAAAAAATATGAAAAAGGCAATTATCGTCGAGGATGAAATCCATGGGCTGAACAATCTGAAAACCATGTTGGCAGATAACTGCCCTGATGTCGAAGTAATAGGAGATGCCGGTGATATCGCTGGAGGCTTACGGCTTTTGGCCTCTCCACCCGAAAAGATTGACGTTGCCTTCCTCGACATCAACCTGCCGGACGGTTTGGTTTTCAACCTGCTCAATCAGCTAAAGGAAGTCAATTTTGACATTATTTTTGTAACGGCCTACGAAGAGTTTGCGATTAAAGCCTGCCAGTACAGTTCTATTGGTTATATCCTTAAACCCATTGACCCGGATGCACTAAAGGAGGCAGTCGGGCGCATCCACGAAGCTAATCCCAAAACCAAGGGGCGCCTTGGTGTTTTCCACTCTCACTACAACAATCCCAATGCCTTTTCTAAGTTGAGTATCTCAGCCTTAGACGGTATTTACTTTGTCAACCTAAAAGATATTATCCGCTTGGAAGCGGAAGATAACTACACCCATATATTTCTCACAGAGGGTAAGAAAATAACAGCCTCCAAGACTATCAAGTCGTACGAGGAACTACTCGAACAATACAACTTCCATCGCGTGCACAAACGCCATGTCATCAACCTAAATTACATGAAAAAATTTGTCCGCGGTGATGGCGGCTACCTTATCATGGACGATGGTATGCAAATCGAAGTATCTCGAAGAAGGCGCTCCGTCTTTATGGAAAAGATTAAAAATTTGCAGTAATTAATCGGCTAATATCTGTGCCGTATGGTCCTTGGTCTTCACCTTGGTTATAACCTTTTCAATGATGCCGTTTTCATCAATGACAAAGGTCGTTCGATGTACGCCCATATAGGTACGCCCGTAATTTTTCTTTTCGCCCCATACGCCATAAGCATTCAAGACCTCCTTCTCCGTATCTGCCAGCAAATGGAATGGGAGTTGGTACTTCTCGATAAAATTAACGTGCCGTTTCGGGCTATCAGGGCTAACGCCTAGCAATTCGTAGCCCGCTTTTTTCAATGCACTATAATTTTCTGCGAGATTGCACGCTTCGGCTGTACACCCCGGCGTATTATCCTTTGGGTAAAAAAACAAAACCAACTTCTTTCCTTTAAAGTCACCGAGCGAAACTTCTTCACCGTTCTCGTTAATCCCTGAAAAATCGGGTGCCTTATCTCCTTCTTTTAAATGTGTCATTTTTATGATATTTGATTACTATTGTACCCTAACCCAACAAAGCACTACCATCAAAAGTTGGTTTTAATCCATAAAAAACGCATTTTTGCGGTTAAAAATAAAACGATGCGAACGATTGATCCGAAGATTACGCCTACCAAAGATGTGCATCAATATTTACTAGGCGCTGTAGCGCCAAGACCAATTGCCCTGGTGAGTACAATTGACGAAGATGGAACCCCAAATCTAGCCCCTTATAGCTTTTACAATGCTTTTAGCTCTAACCCGCCTATTGTTGTTTTTTCTTCCAACAGGAAATTAAAAGATAACGCGACCAAAGATACCCTGTTCAACGTTCGCAATACGGGAGAGGTCGTCATCAATGCCGTTAATTACGACATCGTACGGCAGATGACTATCGCTAGCATTGAGTATCCCGCCAAAGTGAGCGAATTTGAAAAATCAGGACTGACGCCAATCCCCTCCGATGAGGTCGCTCCCTTTCGGGTAAAGGAATCTCCCGTGCACTTGGAATGCAAAGTACAGGAAGTCATTCCGCTCGGCACGCAGGGTGGAGCCGGACACCTCATTATATGTAAAGTCGTAAAAATCC
>JALVDO010000570.1 GCA_027008975.1 Saprospiraceae bacterium
GCGCATACGCTCCTGCTTTCGCTCGTCGAGGAACTCCTGAAATTCAATGGCTGCCCGGATAATATTATAAGGAATGCCCTTCTTATCAGTCAATCCTGAGGCGCACATATAGGCATCGCCGATGGTCTTTATTTTTTCAATATCGTCGTATTGGGAGATGATAAAATCGAAGGCTTTGAAGCAGGTGTCAAGTTCTTCGACCAGTTCTTCCGGCGACAGTAATTCAGATATTTTAGTAAAATTCTTAAAGTCGGTAAACAGGACGGTTACTTCGTCGTATTTGTGAGCTTTCGCCTTACCGTGGGCTTTCAGCTCTTCGGCGATTGTCTCAGGGAGGATATTTAACAGCAACTCATTGGAGCGTTGTTTTTCTTCCTCGATGGTTTTATTCTTTTCGAGCAAAGTCTGAGTAGCCTTCTTCTTGGAGCGAAAACGGGAATAAAGTAGTAGGGCGATGAGAAAAATAATACCCGCTGCGGCAAAGGAGAGGTTTCGAAAGTTTTTACTTTCTTCTAAGAGTCGTTTGGTTCTCTCTGCTTCCAATTCCATACTCTTTTTGACGGTTTCAGCTTCAAGTGCTTTACGAGAGAGGGTACTCACCTCCTTTGCTTTCTGCTTGGCAAGCCTTTCCGCTCGCTTTTTCTGCTCTTCTGCACTCAGGAGTGCTGCCTGTTTAGCAGAGAGCTCCTCTTCTTTCTCTGATATTTGCGTCTGCTTGTCCAATAGCTCCTGCTCCTTATCCTGATTGGCTTTCAATAACTCTGCCTGTCGCTCTTCAAGTATGTTTTTATCAGTACTCAATCGTTCCGATTCTTCCCGAAGATTGAGTAATTCCACCTGCATTTTATCGCGTTCTTTTTGTAGTTCGCGTCTTTCTTTTTCAAAGAGGGCTTTTTGTTCGTCGTATTTTCTATCCAGATCACTCATACTATTCCCCTTCTGACTGAAGTAGTTGAATGCCTCCTGATTAATTTGGTAGGCTTTGCGGTAATTGCCTTTTTTTTCCGCGAGTTTGCTTCGTTTTTGTACACTTTTAATGATCAGGTCGGAGTAGCCTGCTCTTTTTGCGTGTTTAAGGCAGGTCTTGTACCAAACTTCTGCATTGGAGTAGTTGCGCTTGCGCTCATAAGCTAAGGCTGCATTATAAGCCGTTGTCGCCTGCCGCCCTGCATCTTTTTTATCGGTGGCATACTGATAGGCTTTTTTACTGTATTTGATGGATTTATCCGTATCGACTTTTAAATAAGCTTCACCAAGTTGTTGGGTGATTCGCAACTTATCGGCAGTCGAGGAAGCCTGTGTCAACTCCTGCTCCAAATCCTTGATTGACACCTTTTGGGCAAAAGCCCCGGTGAGAACAAAAAAGGAGATGATGATTAAAAAGTATCGCATATAGTTGTTATGTTAAGTTTTTAATTTCGATTTATTCTTGTGTTTCCCGCGAAGGATCGCAAAGTTCTCGCAAAGGCACGCTAAGGTTCTCGCAAAGGTCACAAAGGTTTGCTTCAATTCTCATTCAATCATTCAAATCCGTGAAAATCCTTTCAATCCGTGTCATCCGCGTTCCCTTTTATTCTCGCATTCAATCATTCACTCATCCACGCATTCAATCATTCTCACATTCTATCATTCAATCATTAAAGAAATCAATGGACAATGATATAAACATCTCTTTTTAAATCAAAATACACATTATCGCTAATCTCGTCGGAATTGATGGCTCCGAAGTCGGAAGCGAACCACAAATCCTGCACTTGAATATCCCTTACCAACGATGGTTCTCCTCCTTTGGGTACGAAAATTGTCATGGAATGTTCCCGATTATTCATACTCGAAAGCAATAATGACTCATAAGGAATACCCCAGGTCATGTACAACCTGTCTTCCAATTCCTTTGTAAATGGAATGATAACTTTGTTAGAGGTGTAGTTTCTTTGAATATTATCCAATTGCTCCTGCAGCCAGACGATTCTATTCGAATAAGGTCGGTGATGATTGTAAATAGTCACCAAACGGATAACGAAGATAAGGGAAAAAAGTAACACCACCAGCCTTTTTTTCTTTATATTTGGTACAATGTCAAACAAAAGCGGTAAAATGACGAACAAAGTGAGCGGCATATAATTTACCTCGGCATAAAAACGATAGGTAGTATGTGGAGAACCAATATGCGTAATCAATAAAAAAACAAGAGAAAATCCCGTTAGCAAAATGGCTTTAGCCCATTGTTTTTTCCACAAATACCAGCCATTCTCAAAAATAAAAAGCAAGGGAAAAAAATACCAAAATTTGATGCTTCGCGTCAGGAAAATTTTATTGGAGGGCAGCTTGAGAAGATTGGGGTAATAGGCATCAAAATTGTTCCAAAATTCAGCCATCTTTCCCGCATCGTAATGGTTGCCCATAAAAGATGATTTTACCAACAAAAAAACTATCATCACCAATAACACTACATAAAAAGTACTGTTCCGAAACCGCTCATCACTCAACCAAAAAAATCCCCACATAAAAAAGAAGGGAATAAACATCACAGGATGATAAGTGGCAAGCAACGGTATTCCGAGTATGATAACCGCCCATTGCCACCATTTGGAAGGTGCCGGATACTTTAACAAAAAAGCAAAATAGACAAGCAACACCGCTAATCCCTGTTGTAACTCAGAGGTCGCCCAATAAAATCCGTCAAAGGTGTTCAACGTAAACAGCAGCGGAATGGCAAAGCCCATCCACTCGTTTTTCAACCACTGTACCGTAATGTGATACAACAACAAAAACAACAAGGTGAAAGACAGAGAATAAGATAACAACACCATCCACAGAGGCAACTCCATGCGAATGGCAGCCAGTGGCAAAGCGTGTACCAGCCCCGATCCAAAGCGATTTACCTGCACCTGCCAACCACCTTCGGTAATCATCTTGAAAGTCTGGAAGGCCACATCAACAAAAAGCGTTCGCTCCTTGTAAAACACAATGGACATTACCAATAGAATGCCCAATACCAAATAACCGAGATACTTCATCGGGAGGTGGGCATACGTCATATTTCGGGGGATAGGCACCTTAGTCCTCTTTTAGTTGTTGGAGATACATTTGTATCGTATTCGAAATGCCGTAATACAGCGCATCACATATCAGCGCATGACCGATGGACACCTCCAGCAATCCTTCCATATTCCGGTTGAAAAACGCTAGATTATCGAGGTTTAAATCGTGCCCGGCATTGATTTCCAAGCCAATTTCATTGGCGAATCTGGATGCTTTCGCAAATGGTGCAATAGCTTTTTCTCTATCGGCATGATATTGAGCAGCGTAGGGTCCGGTATAAAATTCGATGCGGTCGGCACCCACCTTTTTGGCACCTTCAAGCAATTCGAAAACCGGATCGATAAAAATAGACACGCGAATGTCCTTCTCGTGTAATTGCCCGATGACTTCCGTCAAAAACGCCTCATTGCGAATCGTGTCCCAACCGTGGTCGGAAGTCAGGGCAGAAGGGTCGTCAGGTACTAGGGTACATTGGTGTGGCGGATTATCCAATACCAGTTTCATAAATCGCTCGGTTGGATTGCCCTCGATGTTGAATTCCGTTGTGACAATCTCCCTGATTTTGGGGATGTCATCGTACCGGATGTGTCGTTCGTCGGGACGGGGATGTACGGTGATGCCCTGCGCTCCATAGGATTCACAATCTTTGGCAAACTGCACCAAATCCGGCAGGTGCTCGCCTCGTGCATTCCGTATCAATGCCACCTTATTGATATTTACGCTTAATCTAGTCATAATCCTCTTTTTCAAGGCAAAGGTAATGTTTTATACGTGAATAAAAGGAACGGAATGACAGTCACCTTTTTAATAAAAATAGCTAACTACTTACGAGTACATAATTTTTGTCTAAAAATACCCCCTGTGAGTAATTACATTTTTTTGATTTAAGAACAAGGAACGTGAAGAACAACGAACAAGGAACACCGATTTTAGATTTTAGATTTAAAAAACTGTGTCCCCCTAAATTTTATTGACTTTTCGAGTCAAGTTACTTCAAGACAAGACAGACAGTTTAAAAACTTCTAAAATCTTAAATCAGCTCGCCCGTAGCGTAAGCTAATAGGGTTAATCGGTGTTCGACTTGTCCGTTGCGTAAGCAAATGGGATATTCAATTTCTTGCTCATTATCATCTCGGCGGTTCTCACTTTTTGATTTAAATCATGAGGTGGTAAGTATTTACGAAAACAGTTACTGAAACAAAAAATTACCAAGTCTGCCCTAAAAACACTAAATTTGTCTGACTTTTAACCAAAAACCTTCACTAATAAATAATGACATCATGTATCTAAAACACAAATTAGCTTTAATACTGACCATTGCTGCCTTGGTATTTTACTCCTGTGGCACCATGCAATATGCCCCTGACGTACACCCCGTCAACTTCACCATCCTTCAAATGAATGATGTATATGAAATCGCACCGCTGGAAGGTGGAAGAGTGGGAGGCATCGCAAGAGTCGCAACGGTATTCGACGACCTAAAGAAGAAAAATCCCAATACCATCTCCGTTCTTTCCGGCGACTTCTTAAGCCCTTCTTTGATGGGTAAACTAAAAGAAAATGGAAAAAAAATTGCAGGGATGCAGATGGTCGAAGCGCTCAATGCCATGGGCTTGGACTACGTGACCTTTGGCAATCACGAGTTCGACTTAAAGACTTACGAGTTATTGCAGGAACGAATCGACTCTAGCAACTTTGAGTTTATTTGCAATAATGTTTATCACAATGACAATGGCGATATCGTTCCATTTACACAAAAGGGAAAAAAAATTTCATCCGGCAAAATCCTGACTTTCACTAACAAATACGGAGGCGTAGTAAAGGTAGGGCTGACCGGTACCGTTTTGCCGTTTAATAAAAAGGATTACGTGCACTACACCGACCCCTTTGACGCTACCAAAACGGCTTATGAAGAATTAAAAAGCAAAAGCGACATCCTGATTAATATAACCCACCTCTTTATTGATGATGATAAAAAAATGGCTGAGCAATTCCCCGAGTTCAATCTGCTAATTGGCGGACATGACCATACCAATATGAAATTTATCGTTGGCAATACCACCATCACCAAGGCAGATGCCAATGCCAAGACGATATACATCCATCATTTTAGCTACAATCCGGTCACGAAAGTGACAACCCTCCGCTCAGAATTGATGCCCATCACCAATACTATCGCTGATGAACCCAAAACCGAGGCAGTCGTTCAAAAATGGGTGAAAAAGCAAGACAAATTACTTCGGGAAATGGGCTATACACCCGATGAGATGGTCATGGTCACCACAGAGCCGTTAATCTGTACAGAGTCTGCTATTAGGAGCCAACAGACTAATTTCGGACGCATCACCCTCGAAGCATTCGAAGCAGCTATGCCCGGAGCAGATGTGTATATGCTCAACAGCGGCTCCATGCGACTCGACGACAACCTCTCCGGCACCATCACGCAGTATGATATTTTGCGAACATTCCCCTATGGAGGCGCAATCGTCCGCGTAAACATCCCCGGCGATGTCCTTTCGGATATATTGACCATCGGAACGGTTGACAATAAAACAGAAGGGGGATATTTGCAGATAAACCACGTAACAGGAACACCCGGACATTGGAAAATAAACGGCGATGTCATCAGTTCCAAAAGAGAATACTCCGTCGTCATGCCCAAATTCCTCGCTTCCGGTCGAGAGGCCAATTTGGAGATGATTGGTAATTATTTAACCAAAAAAATGATACCCAACACCTTCTCCATTGACGGAAGAACCGTCAAAAATGACATCCGGGATATGGTCATCGATTATATGAAGCACAAGCTATAATTGGCTTTAACTGTCAAAAAACAAGAGATAAAGCCAATTATAGACTTGCTATAGTTGGCTTTAAGTAGTATCTTTGTGTAGAATCAGGGGTTTCTGATTGTAGAAAACATCAAAACCTAAAATATGATTATAGGCAGAGCAGAACAACAGAAGATACTAAAGGAAGCCATGCAGTCTTCCAAATCAGAACTCGTAGTAGTGTATGGCAGAAGAAGGGTTGGAAAAACCTTTTTGATAAAAAATACACTTGGTAGCCAAATAGATTTTGAGATGACGGGTATTCAGGATGGAGATCTGAGTGACCAGTTAGATATTTTCATCAGTAAACTGGCAGAAAAGAATTTTGGAAATATCGGATGGGAGAAACCCAAAAACTGGTTACAGGCATTTACCCTGCTCAAAGCTTATCTAACGTCTTTGAAAACGAAAAAAAAGAAAATTCTATTTTTTGATGAGCTTCCGTGGATTGCCACCCCCAAGTCAAAATTCCTGGGAATGTTTGGTTATTTCTGGAACGACTGGGCTGTATATAATAACGTCATGATTGTCATTTGCGGGTCAGCAGCCTCCTGGATGATAAATAACGTTCTAAACAATAAAGGTGGTCTGCATAACCGCGTCACACAATACATACCGCTCCAACCATTTTGCCTGCTTGAGACAGAGCAGTTCTTAAAAGCTAAAAAAATAAAGACCAACAGGTATCAGACCCTGCAGTTATACATGACCTTAGGAGGCATTCCCTATTATTTGGAACTCCTCAAACCCGGGCAAAGCATTCCCCAAAATATAGACAGGCTTTGTTTTGATGCCAATGGTTTTTTGCGCGACGAATTTGACCGTTTGTTCAAGTCTCTATTCGAAAAGTCCGAAAACCACGTTGCCGTCGTCAAAGCGTTGTCTTCCAAATGGAGGGGGCTTACCCGGAAAGAAATCGTCGCAACGACAAAGCTCAACAATGCCGGCAGCCTCACAAGGATATTGGAAGAATTGGAGAAATCTGCCTTCATACAAAGGTATGCACCGTTTCAAAAAAAGGCGAGGGGGACACTTTACCGGCTCACCGATAATTTTTCCCTGTTTTACCTAAAAGTCATGTCGAAGCGAAATTTGAAAAACCAAAAAAATGTATTCCTGAAATTATTCACCACGCCCGCTTTTCGAGTGTGGTCAGGATATGCTTTTGAAAATATCTGCCTAATTCATCACCGCCAAATTGCAGAGGCATTGGGTATTTCCTATATATTTCATGAGTTTTCGAGCTTTTATTTCCCTGGAGATGAAGATTATAAAGGCTTCCAAATTGATTTGTTGATTGACAGGGCAGACGGGATAATCAATTTGTGCGAAATCAAATTCTCCGCCGCAAAATTCAAACTGACCCCCGCATACAAGGAAGCTTTAAGGGAAAGAGCCGCCGCCTTTTCCCTTCTAACCAAATCCAAAAAAACAATCATGACAACCCTCATAACCACCTATGGACTTACCAATGCAAAGGAGCACTTGGATGTCATACAAAATGTGGTGACGATGGACGCTTTGTTTGTGGGGGAGTGATGATATGAAACCCCAAAAGGCATCTTTAATCAAAAAATAATCAAACGATGAAAAACAACAAAACACTAATAAGACTAATTATCCTTTTCGGATTCTTGTCTTTTGGCGGGGCAGAGGCAGTAGCACAGGAAAATTACCACCTCGACTGGCTCGTATTGAACGATAGCATTAAGACAGGAAGTGCAGCTTTTTATTCCGAGCCAAAAATACTATACGACTCCTCCTCTTCTGCGGTTTATGTCTTTGATAACATCTATTACGTCTCTCTACACCTTCGCTGTACCAAGTATAGCGCTACCGGAGAAAAACTTTGGTCGGTTCGCTATAATCGCGCATTTGAGGGGGATTGGTTCATCGATGCAAAACTCGACAGTCAGGGGAACGTCGTACTAATGGGCGTGTCTGTTTATTTTGTAGGGGACTACCCCTTTACGACAGTTCGCACGACCGTACTCATGAAAATAGCTCCATCGGGACAGCTTATCTGGAAAATCGAAAACCTCCTCGACGACGAGACACTCTATGACACCAGAACGCTCTTTGTCGATAGCGAGGATAACATTTACACTAGTGGCTGGAAACGACAAGGTACTGCAGGGGCACAGCAAACATTTCTGAACAAATATACACCCGATGGAGAATTGGACTGGCAGAAAACCGGATTCCCGAGTGGCATCCGGTTTGTCTATGAAATCGACGGACTCATCGGACTGGTGGGCTTTACATCGGGATCGGAAGCCTATTTCTCGCGCAAATACACCAAAGCCGGAGGTCTGGTCACCAACCACTACACGCTGGTAGATGTCACCGACTCTTATCTCGGCTCCCCCGGTATCGTATCTCACGACGGTGGTTATATTCGAGGTAGTAACGGCTATGGTTACGAAATCCAAAAATTCAGCCACGAAGGACAGGTACTTTGGAGTTACCTGAAGCCTATACAGGACGGAATCCCCAATCCGTGGACAAATAATTCCAGCATTATTCTCGAGGACGATTACGGTAACGCCTACGGAATAGGTTTGTATGTTTACGGGGAAGATGACACCCAAATATTAATCACCAAAATTGATAGTATCGGGGACTTCAGTTGGGAAATAAAAGTAGATGGGGAAGGAGGAGGCTCCTTTTCTGATGCTGCAAAAATCGTTGGTAATTATTTATATGTCACAACATTGTATTCCAATGGTGCCGATTCTGATTTCGGCTTCTTAATCTACAATCTTGATGGAGAACTAATCTATAAAACGGGGAGGACACAACCCGCTTCCGTAGGACTAGAATATAGGTTGTGGCTGAATGATATTGCCATTGACGAGAATGAAAACATATTCATTTTGGGGACGAACGATAGCTATCCGCAATACGACGAATACACGACCGTACTCAGATATCAAAAAGAACCCACGGCTATAATAAAACCGGAGACGCAGTCGCTGGCATTCGCGCCCAACCCCGTTCATTCCGGATTTAGGGTTGTCGGTCTATCGGTACAGAGGGCAGCATCTCTATCCGTTTACAACACAATGGGGCAACTCGTTTTCTACAAAACACTAAAAGATGTGAAGCAGACAATCGATGTCAGCGCACTACGAGAGGGTATTTATTTCGTAGAGTTGATACAGGGAGATAAGAGGTATGTTGGCAAAATGGAAAAAATTTGATGTCGTCGGAAAAAACATTTTCTTAATTTCCAGTTTTTCTATCTGTAACTACTCAGGTGCTCCTGTTTTTAGGCATAAAATAGGTGTTTTTTTTTCTGTTGAAACTTTGTTCCTGACATAATGAA